>NZ_NMPS01000138.1:0-586 GCF_002261125.1 Siphonobacter sp. BAB-5385
TTCTATTTAGCACTTATGTACGCGGAGTAATATGTTTCATTCTGATCAACTAAATCTGTGATTTCCTGAGTGCTTTTACAACTATTGATTAATTCAATGAAGAACTCATTTAGGTTAACCATCTTTTTTCTTTTATTACCCTCTGCTTGGTAATTATAAGAGCCTATATATATGCTTCTACTTTCTATATCTACAACATTTAAAGCTTGTGGACCGCTTACATTTGGTGTTCCTACTGTTTTAATGTAACGTATTCCGAGAGCATGTACATTATTTATTAATAATTTAAGAATATTTACATCAACCTCTATACCAAATGATAGTAATCCTAGATCAACTTTGTCATGTCCAAATGTATCTTCTATAGGTAACCTTTCTTGTTCAAGAAATTTCATTATTGAAAGATAATTAGGCAATTGTATGTTTAAATAAATGTATGTACTAGACTGTTTTATAAGATCATTTAAAGATGGCTTTTCAGGATGGCTTACTAATACATCACTCTGTTCAGGAATTTCAACAGAATTAGTTGCCATTAGCTTAACAATATTTTCATTTACTGCATCAATCTGATCTTTAGTTATTT
>NZ_NMPS01000012.1:0-249 GCF_002261125.1 Siphonobacter sp. BAB-5385
AAAACCTGTACAGCAGTTTTGTTCTCACCTGTCATTTCAATAATCAGATCTAACTTATCTACGTACAGCTGAACAAAGTTGCTGTTTACCGTTTCCATCTCTCCAGTATGCAGGTTAGGTACTTCCTTTTCGTGTCTCATTTCAGATAGGTTAGACTGATATTATAAATTGCACATAGCGGTGCAAATCAAAGACAATACTTGGAAAAATCATGCACTTTCAGTGCTTTTTTTTGCACTATCCGTGCAA
>NZ_NMPS01000139.1:0-18283 GCF_002261125.1 Siphonobacter sp. BAB-5385
AACCATTCCACCCCGATCATTCCATGACGGTTTTAAATCGGGGTGAGCTGAAATGTTTCAAAAAAAAATAATCCGTCTAACCGCCCTCTCAGGAAAGTATCGTATAGAACTATGCTAAGTTCTTACAACGTACGCATGGGTTTACTCCTCTATGTTTGAAAAATGGCCCTCTGAGGTCAGAAAGGCATTTTTCTGGTTAGAAAAGGCAATAGGGGAGAGCCTTTCAAGGGAGCGTCTGTTCTAGTAAGATTCATTGGTAAAAGTGAATAATACCAAGCCTGACCATTAATTGCGTATAGTCATGACGAAAAAAATAGGGCTATTTCTGGGCATGGTGGCCCTGTTGGCCGCCTGTCAGTCTAAAGGAGAACAAGCAAAAGACGAGAAACCCAACGCACTGAGCTTACTGAAGGTATCGGACAACGGCCGCTTTCTGGCCACCAAAGACGATAACGAGCCTTTTTTCTGGCTGGGCGATACGGGCTGGCTGCTCTTTACAAAACTCAACCGCGAACAGGCCGATCAGTACCTTGAAAACCGGAAACAGAAAGGCTTCAATGTTATTCAGGTGATGGTACTGCATACGTTGGGAGCTAAAAACGTATACGGCGATTCGGCCCTGGTGAACAAAAACGTAGCGACGACGCGGGTTGAAAACGGCGATGACCCCACTAAACCCGAAGAGTACGACTTCTGGAATCACGTGGATTATGTGATTGATAAAGCCGCCGAAAAAGGCATCTACATGGCTCTCGTACCCATCTGGGGGTCGAACGTGAAGTCTGGCAAAGTGAAGCCGGAGGACGCGAAACTCTACGCCGAATTCCTGGCCAACCGGTATAAAGATCGCAAAAACATCATCTGGCTGAATGGCGGTGACATCAAAGGGAGCGACGGACTGGACGTCTGGAAGGCCATCGGTACGACGCTTCGGGAAAAAGATCCCAATCACCTGATTACCTACCATCCCCGGGGCCGGTACACGTCCTCGGACTGGTTTCACGCCGAAAAATGGATGGATTTTAACATGGTACAGTCGGGGCACCGCACCTATGCTCAGGATACTTCCCGCAACGATAAATGGCACCACGGCGAAGACAACTGGCGATTCATTCAGGCCGATTACGCCCGGAAACCCGTCAAACCCGTTATCGATGGTGAGCCTTCGTACGAGGGCATTCCGCACGGTCTGCACGATGTCAAACAGCCCCGCTGGACGGCTGCCGACGTGCGTCGCTACGGGTATTGGTCGGTGCTGGCCGGAGCCTTCGGGTATACCTACGGCGACAACGAAGTCATGCAGATGCACCGCACGGACGATACGTCGGGAAGCTCGTACGGCCCTAAACTTACCTGGGACAAAGCCGTAGACGTCGAGGGTGCGGGTCAAATGATTCACCTGAAAAACCTGCTGCTTTCCAAATCGTACTTTGACCGCGTACCGGATCAATCGCTCGTGGCCGATCAGGGTGAACGGTATAATTATCTGACGGCCAGTCGCGGTACGGATTACGCGTTAGTCTACACCTATACGGGTCGGACTTTCAGGCTGAACATGGGTAAAATTCCGGGAGCTAAAGTGAAGGCTTCCTGGTACAGTCCCCGCGATGGGAAGTACACCGAAATTGGCGAAGTGAGCAATCAGGGCGTGCAGGAATTTAATCCACCGGGCGAACCCAAAGATGGAAACGATTGGGTACTGGTAATCAACAAGGTATGAAGCAGGTAGCCTGGATGATTGGCCTGTGGCTATGCCTGAGTTCGTGTACCCGGGACACGTTCCTCTTTACGTCTTTTCACGAACCCGCTAATAAAGGCTTGCGGCTATTGTACAGCCTCGACGGCCATCAGTGGAAGGATCTGAATAAGGTATTCCTGAAGCCCGAAGTGGGTACGCAGAAAGTCATGCGGGACCCATCGATGGTGCGGGGTAAAGACGGCACGTTTCACCTGGTCTGGACCTGTAGCTGGAAGGGTGATAAGGGGTTCGGATACGCCAGTTCAAAGGACCTGATCCACTGGTCGGAACAACGCTTCATTCCGGTGATGGAACACGAAGCGGCCACGGTGAACGTCTGGGCTCCGGAAGTTTTTATGGATGAGGAGACGGGACAGTTCGTTATCATCTGGGCGTCCACGATTCCGCACCGGTTTGCCCGGGGCGTAGAGGACGAGGATAATAACCACCGGATGTACTACACAACGACCTACGATTTTAAGACGTTTTCGCCGACGCAACTTTTCCTCGATCCGGCGTTTAGTGTCATTGACGCCGTTATTGTGAAACGAAAAAAGGACGATTACGTGCTGGTACTGAAAGACAATACCCGGCCCAACCGAAACCTCAAAGTCGCCTTTGGCAAACGAGCCACCGGGCCGTACACGAACGTTTCGGAGCCTTTTACTGATCCCTTCACCGAAGGACCTTCCGTGGTGAAAGTGAAGGATAAGTGGCTGATTTACTTCGATTCGTACCGAACGAAAACCTACGAAGCCGTCGAAACCAAAGACTTTAAAAGCTTTCGGAAAGCCAAAGTGAGCGTTCCTGAAGGCCATAAACACGGGACTATTTTGAAAGTAGACCGCAACATTTTGAAAGGATTACAGCGATGAAAAGCCTTTGTACCCTAGCCCTGGGCTTGCTGATCACGAGTGTGAGTGCTCAGGACACGGTTCGCTACGTAGGCACGACGCTTTCGAACGTGGATTACCACCACGGGCAGTTGAATGCAGCCGTGGGCGTACACAACATTCAGGTTTTTCGGGCCAATCGCGAGAACCCCGAAAACAACTGGACCTACAACCACGCCCCCATGCTGGCGTACTGGAACAACACGTTTTACCTGCAATACCTGAGTGACCCGGTGGGCGAACACATCCCGCCGGGCCAGACGCTGCTATTGACCTCCAAAGACGGCTATCATTGGTCAAAGCCCGTCGTAATCTTTCCCCCGTATAAAGTGCCGGATGGCTTTTCCAAGAAAAAGCATCCCGGAGTTGCCAAGGATCTGTACGCGGTGATGCACCAGCGGATGGGCTTTTTCGTCGCGAAAAACAAACGACTGTTAACGCTGGCCTATTACGGCATTGCGATGGACGCCAAAGATGATCCCAACGATGGGCAGGGTATCGGCCGCGTGGTTCGGGAAGTATACAAAGACGGAACGTACGGACCTATCTATTTCATTCGTCCGAATGCTTCCTGGAAACTGGATCAAAACACGTATCCGCTGTATACCAGCAGTAAGGATAAGGGATTTGTGGAGGCCTGTACCGAGCTGCTCGCGACGCCCCTGATGATGCAGCAATGGGTGGAAGAAGCCGACCGCAATGATCCGCTGATTCCGCTTAAAAAGGAAGTCAAGGCGTTTAGTTACTACCATTTGCCCAACGGCAAGGTCGTCGGGCTCTGGAAACACGCCCTGACTTCGGTTAGTGCCAACGAAGGGAAAAGCTGGCAGTACAATCCCTTGCGGGCACCCGGTTTTGTGAACAGTAACGCCAAAATCTGGGGGCAGCGGACTTCCGATGGCCATTACGCTACCGTTTACAATCCTTCTGAATTTCGCTGGCCGCTGGCGATTTCGACCAGTACGGATGGTCTGAATTACAAAAACTTATGGCTGGTAACGGGTGAAATTACACCGATGCGGTACGGCGGCAATTACAAATCCTACGGACCGCAGTACGTTCGGGGCATTGAAGAAGGCAACGGTACGCCGCCTGACGGAAATCTGTGGCTGACTTACAGCATGAACAAGGAAGACCTCTGGGTAGCCAAAGTGCCCGTTCCGGTGACGGCCGATGTAACGGGCTCCGTTCGGGAAGTCTTTGATGAAATGCCCGACGGAAAAGAACTGAGTTCCTGGAATATCTACAGTCCCGTAGAGGCTCGGGTCACGGTAGAAAAGGGGACTGAAGACAAGAAGGCTCTGATTATGCGGGATAAAGATCATTTTGATTACGCTACGGCGGAACGGGTAATCGCTGAATCGCGGAAACCGACGATTGAGTTTACCGTGGTGCCCCGGCAGAGTCATACCGGCGTGCTGCACATCGAATTACAGGGACCGAATGGACAGGCCGCCGCCCGCCTGATTTTTGACGCCGACAGTACACTGAAAGCAAAAGTCGGGTATCGGGAATCGGCCGTGATGAAGTACGAAGCCGGAAAAGCCTATACGCTCAAACTGGAGCTGGACTGTAGCAAACGAATGTATACCCTTTCCGTCAACGGTCAGCCTAAGGGACTGAAGCTGTTTTTCGCTCCGGTACCGTATTTCAAAAAAGTACTCTTCCGGACGGGAACGGTACGCCGCTTTCCCAACGCCGATACGCCCACCGATCAGAACTATGACCTGCCCGACGCCGGAAAAACGGACCCGGAAGCGGTGTATGAGATTCGGTCGTTCCGGGCGGAGGGGGAGTAGGGTTAGTGGTTAATTAATGGTTGATGGATCATGTTGGGTTTCGTTGAATCAAGAGTTGAAAGAAGAATGGAAGAGATGATTTTCTACGATTTGGCTAATAAAGTCCGTAGGACTGATCCATTCATTAACGCCGGATTTCAATCTGGGGAACCTGCAATCCCAGTCCAGTACCTCCATTTTCATTCGTAAACGTCATGCGATACCTTGTTCTACTTCTGGTCCTACTGCTCCACGTCACCGCTCAGGCTGACGTCGTGCTGCCTCGCATTTGGGGGCATCACATGGTCCTGCAGCGGGAAAAGCCCGTCTTCGTCTGGGGACAGGCCTCGCCGGGAGAAGTTGTGACGGTAGGCTTCGCGGATCAGAACGAACGAACCACCGCCGATGCTTCGGGGCACTGGAAACTCCGCCTGAAACCGTTGGCGGCCTCCAGTCAGCCGAGAGACCTGACGATTCAGGGCAGGAATACCATCGTACTCAAAGACGTGCTTGTGGGGGAAGTCTGGCTGTGTTCCGGACAGTCGAACATGGAATTTACCATGCGGAAAAACAGCAAGGTCAAACCCTGGAAAGCCGTAGGCGAGTGGCCCGACCCCGTAAATGAACTCGAACGGGCCGATAATCCCGAAATCCGTCTTTTCCTCGTCAATCGCAAAACCTTACCCAAACCCGATTCGACGCACGCGGGCTGGAGCATGGCGAAAGACTCCGCCCTGCGATCCTTCTCCGCTCCGGCGTACTTTTCGCGAAAAACTCCAGCAGGAACTAGGCGTACCCGTGGGCGTCATTGCTTCCGCCGTTCCCGGCAGTCGCATCGAACCCTGGATTGCCGAACGGGCTTTTCAGGAAAATGCCTATTTCCGCAATCAGAAAATCGAAGGAGAACCCGGAAAGTTTTACGAACCTATGATTCGTCCGCTGGCTCTGCTCACACTTCGGGGATTTTTGTGGTATCAGGGCGAAAGCAACTGTTTTCTGAACGAAACCGAAAGCTATACGCAGAAAATGAAAACGCTGATCGACAGCTGGCGTAAAGCGTTCGGTGCTCAGGATTTACCCTTCTACTACGTGCAACTGGCTCCCTTCACCTACAGCGAATCGAAGGGCAACAAAGCTCCGTTGACGAAAGCGTCTTTACCGGAATTTCGGGAAGCTCAGGAGAAGATACTACAACTGCCGCATACGGGTATGATCATCACAACCGATCTGGCCGATAGCCTGACGGACATTCACCCGCCCTACAAATGGGAAATCGGTCGGCGGCTGGCCCTGGTGGCTCTGCACGAAACGTATCAGAAAAAAGACGTAGCGTATACCGGACCGATCTTCCAGAAACTGAAAAAGAAAAAAGGTACGCTACAGCTGTATTTCGAGCACGCCGAGGGACTGATGAGTCAGGATGGAAAACCGTTACGCGACTTCGAAATTGCCGGGAAAGATCAGGTGTTCGTACCCGCTCAGGCCGAAATTCAGGGCAACACGGTCGTGGTATCAGCACCGCAAGTCAAAAATCCGGAAGCTGTCCGCTTTGGCTGGTACGAGCGGGCTCAACCGAATCTGTTCAACCAGGCGGGTTTACCCGCCCGACCCTTTCGGACCCGTCGGCCGTAAGGATTTGCATCGATTTCTAGCAGTTTAACGCTTTCGGAACGTGAACGAAAGCCAGTATTGAAAGCATGAAAAGTACAAGTTTCTACCTCTTATTCCTAAGCATCTGGCTGGTGTCGCTGGCTCAGGCTCAGCAGACCCGCAAACACTATTTGTCGGGTACGGGCAGCGACCAGACCGTTAACTGGCAGTTTTATTGTACTGCTGGGCAGAATTCCGGTAAATGGACGACCATTCCTGTACCTTCCAACTGGGAATTACAGGGCTTCGGGAAGTACAATTACGGCTTTAACCGCGACAGCTCGAAAGGCCGGGAACAGGGCTTGTACAAGTATACGTTTGCGGTTCCGGCGGCCTGGAAGAATAAAAAAATCAACCTAGTGTTTGAAGGCGTCATGACCGATACCGAAGTGAAAATCAACGGTACGTCGGCGGGCCCCAAACACGAAGGTTCCTACTACGCCTTCAAGTACGATGTAACCAATCAGCTTAAATACGGAGCGGATAATCTACTCGAAGTCACCGTTTCCAAACACTCCGCCAATGCGTCGGTCAACGCGGCTGAGCGGAAGGGCGATTTCTGGATTTTCGGAGGTATTTTCCGTCCCGTCTGGCTGGAAATTCTTCCGGTCGAACACATCGAACACGTAGCCATCGACGCTCCGGCGACGGGGGCCTTCAAGGCCGAAGTAAAGCTGGGTGATGTAACGAAAGCCAGCGAAATCAAAGCTCAGCTGTACACGCTGACCGGCCAGAAAGTGGGTACGCCCTTCGGAGCGAAAGTATCCCCGAATCAGGCATCGGTTACGATTCAGACGAAGGTCAACAACCCGTCACTCTGGACTTCCGAAACGCCCACGCGTTACCGGGTGGAGCTTAGTCTGGTTCAAAACGGAAAGACGCTTCATACCCTTCAGGAAAAGTTCGGCTTCCGTACCGTCGAAGTCCGGAAACGCGACGGCGTCTACGTCAACGGTACGAAAGTAAAATTCAAGGGCGTGAACCGGCATTCGTTCTGGCCGACATCCGGTCGTACAATGAACAAAAAGCTGAGTGTACTAGACGTGAACCTGATGAAGGAAATGAACATGAACGCCGTGCGGATGTCGCATTATCCGCCGGACGATCATTTCCTGACGTTTGCGATTCGCTCGGCTTGTTTGTGTTCGACGAGCTGGCGGGCTGGCACGGCAACTACGACACCCCGACGGGTACCAAACTGCTGCACGAACTCGTTACGCACGACGTTAATCACCCTTCCGTGATCTTCTGGATTAACGGCAACGAAGGGGGACACAATTACGATCTTGATCCGCTGTTTGCGAAGGAAGATATTCAGAAACGCCCCGTCATTCACGCCTGGGAGGTATTCGGCGGTTTCGATACCCAGCATTACCGGGAATACAACTACGGCATTGGCAGCTATGACCTGGGCCATGAAATTGTAATGCCGACGGAATTTCTGCACGGCATGTACGACGGCGGCCACGGGGCAGGCATTGAAGATTACTGGGAAGCCATGTGGCAGAATCCGCTGTCGGCGGGGGGCTTTCTCTGGGATTTCGCGGACAATGGCGTCATCCGTACCGACAAAAACGGCATCCTGGATACCGACGGCAACCACGCCGCCGATGGCATTGTGGGTTCGTATCGCGAAAAAGAAGGCAGTTTCTTCACCATCAAACAGGTCTGGTCACCGATCAAGATCGAACGCCGGGAAATCGCCGAGGGTTTCGACGGGACGTTCACCATCGAAAACCGGTATCATTTCACAAATATCAATCAATGTTCCTTTTCGGGGAAACTCGTGAAAACGGCTTTTGGTACGACTAAGGCCAGCGAACAGAGCTTTACCGTGACCGCACCTTCGCTGAAACCGCTGGAAAAAGGGACGATCCGGGCGAATCTTCCGGCCCACTGGCAGAGCTTTGACGTACTGTATATTACGGCTTTCGATCCGCAGAAAAAAGAACTCTTTACCTGGAGCTTCCCCATCTCTTTACCCGAAAAAATCGCCGCGACGGTGGTCAAAACGGAGGGAACGGGCAACGTACAGATCAGCGAAACCGACTCACTCTACACACTTTCGGCGAATGGCATGCAGCTCGTGCTGCACAAAGGCAATGGCCGGATTCAGCAGGTTAAAAACGGTTCGGGCGTGATTCCGCTGACGAATGGTCCAGTGCTCCAGGAAGGCGTGAATAACTTCAAGAGCTTCACCCGACGCACCGAAGGCAAGAACGTCATCATCGAATCGACCTTCGATCGTAAAAACAGTTACAATACGCTGCAATGGACGATTTACCCCTCCGGCTGGGTAAAAATGCAGGTGAAGTACTTCCCCGGAGCTTACTTTACGAATCTGGTGGGGGTGAACTTTTCGTTTCCGGAAGAACAGGCGAAGTCCGTTCGCTGGATGGGCAACGGTCCGTACCGAGTCTGGAAAAACCGCATGAAAGGCAACCAGCTGGGTGTCTGGGAAAAGGCGTACAATACTACTTCGACGGGTGAGCCGCCGCTGACGTACCCCGAATTCAAGGGTTATCATTCCAACCTGTACTGGATGCAGCTCGAAACGAAGGGCCAGCCGCTGACGGTGGTTACGCCGGACGAAGATCTGTTTTTCCGACTATTCACGCCCAAACCGATTGTGGATGAGTACAACAACGTACAAATGACCTTCCCTTCGGGTGATCTGTCGTTCATGCAGGGTATTTCGGGCATCGGTACCAAAACCCAGAAGCCCGAAACAACCGGGCCGATGGGGATGAAACACATTTACTACGATTACGAAAAAGAACCGATGCGGGCGAAGGTGCTCACGGTCTATTTCAATTTCTCCGGAAAAAATTAGTACATGCTCGGGAAAGCAATACGGTATGCAAACAGATCACCTTAGCCTCTCGAACGTTTAACAGATACCATGAAACGCTACGTACTACTCCTGCTGCTGCCTTTTTTTCTGTTCGCCTTCGATCAGAAACCAACGGCTTTGCGGGTCAGTGACCTGCGAATCGAGGGACGCGTGAATCCGGAAGGAATCGATGCCCGACAGCCCCGTTTCAACTGGCAACTCACGGGCGAGCAACGAAATCTGCACCAGACGGCTTACCAGATTCTGGTCGCTTCGAGTGAAGAAAAACTGGCGGCGAATGAAGGCGATCTCTGGAATTCGGGAAAAGTAAATGCCGACCAGAGTATCCAGAATCCGTATCAGGGGAAAACGTTGAAAAGCCGGACCGAGGCGTTCTGGAAAGTGAAAATCTGGACCAATCAGGGCGAAAGTGACTGGAGTACGCCGCAGCATTTCAGCGTGGGGCAGCTCTACGCAGTTGACTGGAAAGGTCGCTGGATTGGGCTGGATCGGGCCTTTCCTTGGGATACGGAAACGCAGTTTTCCCGCCTGTCGGCCCGGTATTTCCGCAAGGAGTTTACCCCGAAAAAAGAAATCAAACGGGCGAAGGTATACATCATCGGACTGGGTTTGTACGAACTCTACCTGAACGGACAGAAAGTAGGCGACCAAGTCCTGGCTCCCGCTCCAACGGATTACACGCAGGGCGTCAAGTACAATACTTTCGACGTTACTGCACTACTGAAATCGGGTAAAAATGCCATCGGGACTATTTTGGGTAACGGCCGTTACTACACGATGCGGCAGGCCTATAAACCTTACAAAATCAAGACGTTTGGTTACCCAAAACTGCTGCTGAATCTGGTATTAACCTATGCCGATGGCTCGACGGAGTGGATCACAACCGATGATTCCTGGAGAGCCACGGCCGACGGCCCGATTCGTACCAACAACGAATACGACGGCGAAGAGTACGACGCGACGAAAGAACTGCCGGGATGGAGTACCGCAGGTTTCAACGATCAGAAGTGGCTGAAAGCGGAATTTGTGCAGGAGCCGGGCGGAGCTACGAAGCCAGATGAATGAAAACATGAAGGTGATGGAGACAGTAAAACCCGTATCGATCAAACCTTTAAAAACGGGTGGTTACGTGCTGAATATGGGTCAGAATCTGGCGGGCTGGGTTCGGCTGAAGGTACAGGGTAAACGCGGTGATCGGATCAAACTCCGCTTTGCCGAAACGTTGCAGGAAAACGGCGAACTGTTCGTCCGCAACCTCCGCGATGCCAAAGTGACGGACGTGTACACGCTGAAAGGCGGCGGTACGGAAACCTGGGAGCCGACGTTTGTGTACCACGGGTTTCGATACGTGGAAATTACAGGTTTTCCGGGCGTACCCAAACTCGAAAATTTTGAAGGACGCGTGGTCTATGATGATATACCGACGATTGGTACGTTCACCTCTTCCAACCCAACGCTAAACCAGATTTTCAAAAATGCGTACTGGGGCATTCGGAGTAACTACAAAGGAATGCCCGTCGATTGTCCGCAACGCAACGAGCGACAACCCTGGCTGGGCGACCGGAGCACGGGGGCGTACGGAGAGAGTTTTCTGTTTGATAACAGTCGGTTGTACGCCAAGTGGCTGGATGATATTCAGCAGGCCCAGAAAGCCGATGGCAGTATCCCCGACGTCGCTCCGGCCTTTTGGCGGTACTACAGCGACAACGTGACCTGGCCAGGTACGTACCTGATGGTGGCAAACATGCTGTATCGGCAGTTTGGCGACACGGAATCGATACGGAAACATTATCCCTCGATGCAGAAATGGATGGCCTACATGGCTGCTCAGTACACCAAAGACGGACTCGTTACCAAGGATAAATACGGCGACTGGTGCGTACCGCCCGAATCGAAAGAGCTCATCCACGCCAAAGACCCGGCTCTGCAAACGGATGGCGTGCTGCTGGCTTCAGCTACGTACGTCGGTCTGCTGGATTTGATGCAGCAATTTGCTCAGTTGCTACAGAAACCAGAAGAGGCTCGGGCGTACGAGCAACAGGCAGCGGTGATGAAAAAAGCCTTTAATGAGAAATTCTTTCAGGCTTCTACGGGTCAGTACAGCAACAATACAGTCACGGCGAATTTGCTGCCACTGATGTACGACATTGTACCCGAGAAACAACAGTCGCAGGTGTTTGCTAGTATCGTCAATAAGATCGTGAAGGAGCAGAAATCGCACATTAGTACGGGCGTGATTGGTACGCAGTGGCTCATGCGGGGATTGGCTCAGCACGGTCGGCCCGATCTGGCCTATATGCTGGCAACCAACCGCGATTATCCGAGCTGGGGCTACATGGTGGAAAACGGTGCTACCACGATTTGGGAATTATGGAACGGCAATACGGCCAATCCGGAAATGAATTCGGCCAATCATGTGATGTTGCTGGGGGATTTACTGATTTGGTACTACGAGCATATCGCCGGAATTAAGGCTCAGACACCGGGTTTCAAAGTCATTGAAATGAAACCGGATTTTCCGGAAGGACTGACGGAAGTAGACGCCTCGTACCGCTCGGGCTACGGATTGATTCAGTCCACCTGGAAGAAAGAAAAAGGACAGCTGAACTGGTTGATTCAAGTTCCGGGCAATGCCCAAGCACAAGTCTATATCCCCGCCCGCTCCGTGGATGAAATCAAAGAAAACGGCAAAAAGGTGACGGCCGTGGAAGGGGTGAAGTTGGTAAAGAAAGAAGGCGATCGCGTAGTGCTGGAGGTGGGTTCGGGAACGTATCGGTTTGAGGTTAACCCGTGACTTATCGGGGATATCCGTAGACCTAATCTCAGGATCCGATCCCAGGGAAAGTCGAAGTAAGAAGTCCGGAGGACTTCAATGTGCATAGCCCCGGGTGGAACCCGGGGAGACGAATCCGGAGACCAATGCCCTCTCCGGGGTTGTAACCCCGGGCTAATCAGATTGAACCCCTCCGGGGTTCGGTCCCAATGGCGGACGAAATAAGAAGGCCGAAGGACTTCAACGTACATATCCCCGGGTGAAACCCGGGGACGGGACGGCAAAATCCCCCAAACCCAAAGAAACAGAAACCCCGGAAACCAATGAAAATCCGGCATAGCAACAACAAACCATGAAAACGTTCCAAACCTACCTACTCCTGGCGGGTGGTCTGCTGACCGCCCATTTAACCCAGGCCCAGGTCGAAAAATGGCAGAGCGGCGTAGTCAAACACGAAGCCATCTTTGAGACGGCCCCGTTCCCGGAAAGCCACTCGGCCACCATCGTCGAAACGCCCAAAGGTCTGGTAACGGCCTGGTTCGGGGGGACGAAAGAGCGGAATCCGGACGTCTGTATCTACGTCAGTCGGCTGGAAAAAGGGCAGTGGACGACTCCCCAAAACGTCGCTAATGGCATCGTAAACGATACCCTGCGGTATCCCACCTGGAACCCGGTGCTGTACCAGATACCTAACGGAGAGCTGCTGTTATTCTACAAAATCGGTCCGAGTCCGAGTAAATGGCAGGGCTGGATGAAAACCTCATCGGACGGGGGCCTAACCTGGTCAGCGGCGAAATCCTTACCCGAAGGCTATATCGGACCCGTCAAAAACAAACCCGTCTTACTGGAAAATGGCAACCTGTTTTGCCCGACCAGCACCGAAGGCAAGGGCTGGAAAATTCATTTTGAAGTAACCAAGGATCAGGGAAAAACCTGGCGGAAAGTCGGACCGATCAACGACGGAAAAACGCTCAACGCCATTCAGCCCAGCATCCTCAAACACGGAAAAGGCAAGCTACAGATTCTGGCCCGCAGCAGAGACCGGGCTATTCTGGAATCCTGGTCGAACGACAACGGGGAAACCTGGTCGCCGCTGGCGAAAACCAATCTGCCCAACAACAACTCCGGTACCGATGCCGTCACGCTG
This sequence comes from Siphonobacter sp. BAB-5385, assembly GCF_002261125.1. Lineage (NCBI taxonomy): Bacteria > Pseudomonadati > Bacteroidota > Cytophagia > Cytophagales > Cytophagaceae > Siphonobacter > Siphonobacter sp. BAB-5385. The sequence continues at coordinate 12,834 of NZ_NMPS01000139.1, forward strand.
AAAGACGGTCGGCAGGCCCTGGTGTATAACCACGTGCTGCCACCGGGCGACAAAGCCAAAGGCCCGCGAACGCCCCTGAACCTCTCCATTTCCGAAGACGGCAAAAACTGGTCGGCGGCGGTGATTATCGAAGACTCACCCATCAGTCAGTATTCCTATCCGTCGATCATTCAGACGTCAGACGGACTCATTCACGTCGTGTATACCTGGCGTCGCCAGAAAATCAAACACGCCGTGATCGACCCGAAAAAGATGAAACTCATTCCGATCAAAGATGGCGTCTGGCCGTCGATCAAAGGCTATACGCCACCGCAGGGCGGCGAGATGACGAAAGACGGATAAACCGATCGGAACGGTTTGAATCCACGAAATGAATCCTCTACAACCATGAAACGAATCCTTGTTTTACTCCTGCTGCTGGGGGCGAAAACCTACGCTCAAAGCTCCGACGATGCATTCCGGAAACCCTTGAAAGAGGTGATTCAGGAAATCGAAACCCAGTACGCGGTAAAAATCCGGTATCCTGAAGACCTGGTGAAGGATCGGCAGATTACCTACGCCGACTGGCGGTTTCGCCCCGATGTCGAGCAGACGATGACGAATATCTTCGCCTCCCAGGACATTACATTTACGAAGGAAGGCGACAAAAAATACAAACTGCAGGCCTTTCAGTATCATCTGAAAACGCCCAGAGAAGGCAAGCAGCAGCTCGACTATCTGGCCTCTCTATACAAGGATCAGGCGAGTTGGGAAATGCGTAAAGCCGAACTCAAAAGCTGCATGCGGGCGGCGTTAAAGCTGGACCAGCTACCCGCGACTCCGAAAAGCCAACCCATCATTACCAACAAACGAACGTTCGATGGATACACCGTCGAAAACGTAGCCATTGAGACTCTGCCGGGAATGTACGTCTGCGGATCGTTGTACAAACCCACGCATGCCAAAGGACTAATGCCCGTCATCCTCAATCCCGACGGTCATTTCGGCGACGGACGCTACCGCTCTGACTCCCAGTACCGCTGTGCCATGCAGGCCCGAATGGGAGCGATGGCGTTTAGTTACGACCTCTTTGCCTGGGGAGAATCACTGCTGCAATTCAAATCCGCCGACCACCGTCGGAGTCTGGCCAATACGATTCAGATTCTGAACGGGATGCGAATTCTCGACTGGCTGTTGACCCAGAAAAATGCCGATCCGGCCCGCGTCGCGGTAACGGGCGGTTCGGGTGGCGGTAGCCAGACGATGCTGCTGACGGCTCTCGATGATCGTATCGATTTGAGCGTTCCCGTGGTTATGACGTCCTCGTACCACAGCGGCGGTTGTCCCTGCGAGAGTGGAATGGGCGTGCACCTCTGCGGCCACGGTACCAACAACGTGGAGATGGCAGCCATGGCGGCTCCGCGTCCACAACTGGTCATTTCCGACGGCAAAGACTGGACCCAATACGTTCCCGAACATGAGTTTCCTTTCCTGCAACGAACCTACGGATTCTACGGTCCTTCGGCGGTGATCAAAAACGTCCATTTGTCGGAAGAAGGGCACGATTACGGCATTAATAAACGACTGGCTCTGTACCAGTTTCTGGCCGATCAGTTCAAGCTGGATACGAAGCAAGTGAAAAACGCAGCGGGCCAATTCGACGAATCGAAATGTACGATCGAGAAGTATCCGGCGATGTATGTATTCGGTGAAAAAGGGGAGAACCTACCAGCGAATGCCGTGCGGAGTTTTGAGGAACTGGAGCAGAAAATCGGACTCAAATAGGGGCTGGTGGTTGGTGATGAATGCCCGTTTGCTCCTGCGTATAAAGCGTTGCAGATCGTTAAAAGCAAGAAATAGCATGAAAAACCTGAATCGTCGTCAGTTTTTGGGTCAGTCGGCTTTAGTGCTGACGACCCTGTATGGTTCGCCGTTTGAGGTGTTTGCCAAAGAAAAACAAGCGTACAAAATCGCCGTGGTGGATCTGATGATTCTGAAACGGCAGAAACTCGGGGCTTTTCAGTTGACCAAAGACATTGGAGCCGACGGACTCGAAGTGGATATGGGCGGCTTGGGGAATCGGGAAACCTTCGATAGTCAGCTTGCCAAACCCGAGGTGCGGCAGCAGTTTCTGGATAAAGCCAAAGAACTGAAACTGGAAATCTGTTCGCTGGCGATGAGTGGCTTTTACGCCCAAAGCTTTGCAACGCGACCGACCTACGAGCGAATGGTGCAGGACTGCATCGATACCATGAAAGCCATGCAGGTAAAGGTTGCCTTTCTGCCCCTGGGTACGCAGGGTGATCTGGTTAAAAATCCGGAACTGCGTCCGGCGATTGTGGAGCGGTTGAAAGTGGTGGGGAAGATGGCGAAAAAAGCGGGTGTGGTCATCGGGATTGAAACGTCCCTGGATGCCAAAGGGGAAGTAGCGTTACTGGACGAAATCGGCTCGAAACACATTCAAAGCTACTTCAACTTCTCCAATCCCCTGAAAGCCAGCCGCGACCTGCTCGAAGAATTACGGATTCTCGGCAAGAAACGCATCTGCATGATTCATTGCACCGACGAGGATGGTGTATGGCTGGAAAACAACAAGCGACTGGATCTGAAAAAGGTCAAACAAACGCTCGACGACATGGGCTGGAAAGGCTGGCTTGTCATCGAACGGTCCCGCGATGCCAACGATCCCCGCAACGTAAAGAAAAATTTCGGAGCGAATACGGCGTATCTCAAATCCATTTTTCAGGCGTAACCATTAGCCCAAAAGGATTCATTATCAATAGTCTGGACTTAAAACTCCAGGTACTTTCGATGCATAAAATTAGCTTCATACTACTTTTCATCTGCTTTCTTTCGATTCCAGGCTTCGCCCAACAGGCCGAAGTGTGGGTATCGACCACCGGCTCGGATGCAAACGTAGGTAGCCGCGAAAAACCGCTGGCGAGTCTGACGATGGCCTTGCGGAAAGTCCGGGAATTACGACGGTTGGCTGATCCTTCCGTACGCACAGGAGCTCATATCTATCTGGCGGGTGGACGGTATTCGCTGGACGAACCCGTCTTCCTCCGGCCCGAAGATTCGGGTACGGCTGAAAGTCCCACCTGGATTGAAGCGGCTCCCAACGAAAGGCCCGTCCTGAGCGGCGGCGTAACGCTAACGGGCTGGCAGAAAGTGAAAGGAACGGTGCCGGGATTGCCTAAAGCCAGTACCGGAAAAGTCTGGGTGACGGACGTTCCTTTCATCGGTGGACGACCTTTTGAATTTCGACAGCTATGGGTGAATGGGCAGAAAGCTACGCGGGCGAAGGATACGCCCTACGGAACGATGAGCCGGATTTTGTCCTGGAATAAAACCGAACAAACCTGCTGGATTCCAGCTCCGAAGTTCGGCGACTTATCCCAGGCGTACGGACTTGAATTCTTTATTCATCAGTGGTGGGCCGTAGCAACCTTACGCGTCCGGAAAATGGAAGTGCAGGGCGACAGTGCCCAACTCTTTTTTCACCAGCCCGAAAGCCGGATTCAGTCCGAACATCCCTGGCCCGCTCCCTGGATTTCGAAAGAAACGGGCAACTCCGCCTATTACCTAACTAATGCGATTCAGTTTCTGGATGAACCCGGCGAATGGTTCCTCGATACCCGAACGCAGAAACTCTATTACTATCCAAAAGCGGACGAGAACCTGAGTAACGCCGAAGTCATCGCTCCGCACCTTGAAACGCTGGTACGCATGACGGGTACCGTCGATCATCCGGTTTCTTACGTGCAGTTCAAAGGCATTGCCTTCGAGCATACGGGCTGGTTGCGACCCTCGCGGGAGGGGCACGTGCCGCATCAGGCGGGTTTGTACATGCTGGATGCGTACAAGTTGAAAATTCCGGGTACGCCCGAGAAAAAAACGCTGGAAAATCAGGCCTGGGTGGGGCGGCCTACGGCAGCGGTAGAAGTTTCCTACGCCACGCACACGGGTTTTGAAACTGCCGGTTCGAGCATCTGGCCTCTACGGGGCTGGACTACCACCGGGGCGTTCAACACAACCACATCACTGGAAATCTGTTCCGGGATATTGGCGGTACGGGGATTCAGGCGGGCGTTTTTTCCGACGAAGCCGTGGAAGCTCATTTGCCGTATCAGCCCCAGGATGAACGGGAAGTCTGCAATCAGTTAAGTATCCGGAATAATCTGATTACCAACGTAACCAATGAAGACTGGGGTTGCGTGGGCATTGGAGCGGGCTTTGCCCGGAATCTCAACATCGAGCACAACGAAATCAACGAAGTCGGCTATAGCGGCATCAGTATGGGCTGGGGCTGGACGCCGACCGTTAACGTTATGCGAAACAACCGCATCCGGGCCAACAAAATCCATCACTACGGCAAGCACATGTACGACGTGGCGGCCATCTACACGCTTTCGGCCCAGCCCGGTTCGCAGATCATCGAAAACGCCATCGACAGCATTTACAAAGCCCCGTACGCCCACATTCCGCAGCACTGGTTTTATCTGTACACCGACGAAGGCTCCGCTTATTTCACGATTCGGGATAACTGGACGCCGACGGAAAAGTACCTGCAAAACGCCAACGGCCCGAATAACGTCTGGGCACACAACGGCCCCGCTGTACCCGACAATATTAAAAACCGGGCGGGACTCGAAGCTCCGTATCGGCATCTGTTGAAAGACAATTCAAAGCCGGATGCGTACTGGAAAATCAATGAAGAGAAACCCGTCATCGTAGAACTGATCGCGACACAGCCGCTGGAAGAGGAAAAACTACGGGCCGTTATGGCGAAAGGGAACGTACCCGCCACGGCCTTGTACCGTTGGGAAAACCACTACGTCATTTTTGAGAAAATTCAGGATGTATACCTGCTTCGCGAACGGCTAAAAGCAGCGTTTCCCGGTGTGATGATCAAAACCTACGACGACTTATTTTACGAATTCAACCGGAAAAAATGTGCGGATGCATCCGAAGCGAAGGACTGGGAGCACACGATCCTCACGGCGAATCTCGTCGCGGATCCGAAGCTGCAACGGGAATACCTCGATTACCACGCCACGCAGTTCGAACAATGGCCGGAAGTCTCGAAAGGCTTTTGTAATGCCCAGTTTCAGCAACTGTTGCTATTCCGAAACGGGCGGCAACTGATGCTGGTCATCAGCACACCCAAAGGCGAAAGCCTGGAAAAGCTAGACCCCAAAACCACCGAAAACAATCCCCGCGTAGTCGAGTGGAATCAACGCATGAAGAAGTATCAGGAAGGCATTCCAGGGACGAAGGCGGGGGAGGTTTGGGTACAGATGAAGTAAAGCTCGTTTGTTTTTGTAGTGCTTTAGACTAAGACCTCATACTAGGACCTATTTCGTCCTTCAGGCACGGCTGGTCTTTTAGTCCCTATCGCGAACGCCGCTCTTTTCATCCCGCTTTAGGCCACCGCATTGCGGATGAAAAAGGCGGCTTTTCGCGATAGG
>NZ_NMPS01000140.1:0-379 GCF_002261125.1 Siphonobacter sp. BAB-5385
CTTCTTTCACGCCGGGATTGAGCGTGAGCAGGCTCTGGCCGATTACATCTCCGTACTGCTGCTCGCTACTCTGGTTGTTAAGGATCCAGACGAAATCAACGATTTCTCCGGCCTGATTGCGTACGGCCTTGAACACCTGAATCATTTCCAGCGTACTGTCCAGGGTGGCCTTGAGTAAAGCCCGGCTTTCCTCCAACTGCTGGGTTCGCTCGGCTACCTGCTGTTCAAGCCCTTGCTGATAGGTTTGCTGAGCCTGCTCTAAAGCTGCTTCGGCTTCTTTTTTGTCCTGAATATCAATATTGATGCCCAGCCATTTTCTGATGCTCCCGTCGGGGCTTAGGATGGGCGTCGCCCGCACGTTGGTCCACCGCCAGCCACC
>NZ_NMPS01000141.1:0-2326 GCF_002261125.1 Siphonobacter sp. BAB-5385
GCCTGCTCACGCTCAATCCCGGCGTGAAAGAAGCCGGCATCTTTGATACGTTCAAACAGGTATGCGAAACGGGCGTCCCGGATCAATCCGAGCGGCACTACGTCCATGAACAGTTTGATGGCTGGTTTGATCAATCCACGGTAAAGCTGGGTGACGGCGTAGCGACAACGACCATCGATATAACGGCTCGTAAGCAAGCAAAAGCCGAGTTAGCGTCTACGAAAGAATTGTTGCAGGCGGTTCTGGATAGTACGCCCTACATCATTCAGGCTTTTGAGGCAATAAGAGATGGTAGCGGAAGCATCATTGATTTTATCTGGATTATGAATAATGAGCGGGGCATCAGGCAGAATGGTGAAGTCATGGGCCAAAGCCTGCTTCAGCAAAACCCCGGCGTAATAGAAACCGGCTTGTTTGAAGAGTTTGTTCAGGTTACCCAAACGGGCATTCCCATCGAGCACGAGCAGTATTATTCCCATGAACAGTTTCAGGATCAGTGGTTTCATCAAACTCTGGTGAAAATGGGGGATGGCTTTGTGATGACTACTGAAGATATCACGGAGAAGAAACAAGCCGAAGCGGAAAACCATCGGCTAAAAGATGAAATCGCCCAGCGAGTAACGGATAAATACCAGATACTATTTAACTCCATTGATGAGGGTTTCAGCTTGCTTGAATTGATTTTTGACGAGCAGGGAAAGGTGGTTGATTACTGGCATCGGGAAGACAATCTAGCCTTTACCCGAATGACCGGCATTCACGATCCGGTGGGCAAACGAATGAGTGAGCTGGTGCCTAATCTGGAACCCGGATGGCATCAAATGCTGGAAGAGGTTTATTACACGGGTCAATCGATCCGTACCGAATATCCCGTGCATCAACTGGGTCAGTGGTACACCTGTTATCTCTCCCGGGTAGGCGAAGAAGGCAGTCCCTACATTGCCTGCGTGTACGATGACATCACCGAACGAAAAAATATGGAAAAGCGGCAGGCATTTCTGCTTTCCTTTAGTGATGCGTTGCGGGATTGGCCAAATAAGCAGATGATCCAGCATCAAACCGTTCAAATGATTGCTGAGCACCTGGAACTGGATCGCTGCTGGATTAGCGAGGTCTTTTTAGAGCAAGGTATTTCTACCGTTGGTCCCGAGCATATTGACCCGAGTCTTTTGCCCATGTCAGGGGTCTTTCAGTTGTCGGATTATCCGGAAACGATGCGGCAGTTGTCAACACAGCCCATGCGTATTGAAGACGTTGCTAAGGATGTACGGTTCTCCGATTCCGAGAAAAAGCTACTGGCTGGGTTACAACTGGGGGCTCTGTTAGTCACGCCGCTACGAAAAGGCCCCAGCCAGGTTATCTGGGCACTCTGTGCGGCCATGACTACTCCTCGTCAGTGGACTGATAATGAGCGGGTACTACTGGAAGACGTCGCTGATCGGACCTGGGCAGCCCTAGTAAAAGTCGAAGCCGAACAAGCTTTGCAGCAATCAGAAAAACGGTTGCGGTTAGCGATTGAAGCCACCGATCTGGCTACCTGGGAGTGGAACCTGCCCACCAATGAGGTGTACTGGAACGAGCAGCACTTCCGACTCTTTGGCCTGGAACCAGAAACCAACCCGGTACGCCCTGAACTTTTTTTGAACATGTCCATCCCGATGACCGGGAGCGAGTTCATCACTTACTCGAGCAGTCCCTGGCGGGAGAAGCTAACTTTGACACGGAGTTTTGTGCCTTGCGGGCAGATGGCTCCAAACGCTGGATGAGTGGGTATGGCCGGGTCATGCAACGAGTGGATAATGAACCACTCCTCATGAGCGGAGTCATGTTTGATATTACGGCACGAAGGCAAGCGGAGAAAGAATTGTTCCGAATCAAAGAACGTCAAAAAGCGATTCTGGAAAGTGCAAGGGATTACGCCATCTTAACCCTTGATTTAAACTCCAGAGTTCAGGACTGGAATGCCGGAGCTGAAGCGGTGTTCGGATACGCTGAACGAGAGATTGTAGGAGAGTCGGGAGATCTCTTTTTCGTGCCGGAAGATCGGGCAGCTGGAGTTCCCGAACGGGAACGAGTAACGGCCCTTCAGCAGGGCTGGGCCGAAAATGAACGCTGGCATGTTCGCAAGGACGGCTCCCGTTTCTATGGCTCAGGCATTACGAGCCCCTTACTGAATGAGGGGGGCAAGGTCATTGGTCTTGTGAAAGTCATGCGTGATTTGACCAGTCAGAAACAGGCCGAAGATGCCCTGAAAGAAGCCGACCGGCGAAAGAACGAATTTCTGGCCATGCTGGCTCATGAACTGCGGAATCCCATGGCTACGCTT
>NZ_NMPS01000142.1:0-34663 GCF_002261125.1 Siphonobacter sp. BAB-5385
CGGCTTGAGCCCCAGAATGCGATTCCCGGAATGTAATTCCAGCATGGGATGCCCCGCATGGAATGCGATAGGACGGAGATCGGGTTTATGCCGTCCATGAAGGTATTTTATTTTTCTAGCAACCCTCAACTATGGTCAAGGCATGAAAATATCTCCCGCATGTGGACCGCGGAACGACCTACGATAGTTGCAATGCGGCGGCCCTGAGCAAGCTATCGTTAGTCGTGGAGTGGACCACGTGCTACTATTCAGCCAGTTATGAAGACGAAACCCGGTATAGGTTAATAAAACATCTCAGTTGAATCAAACAGCAAAATCCAAATCCAACACCTTAACCTTTCCCATGCATATACTGACTAGGCGTGATGCCAAACTGCTTTTGGAAATCACGGGAAAAGTTCGTCGGCAAACTGTACCCGACCAGAGCGGCGGCTTCATTGACTTTGTAGTGCCCCGTGGCCAGTAACTCGGCGGCTTTTTTCAGGCGGGAAAGGTTAATCAATTCATTCGGACTTAGATCCGATAAACCCTTGATTTTGCGGTAAAGCGTGGGCCGACTCATGTTCATAAGCCTGGAAAGCTGATCCACGTTCAGTTCCATGTCGATAATGTGATCGTAGATCACCTGATTCAGTTGTTCCAGAAAAGCTTTATCCGCCGGTGTATACGCCATCCCCTTGAAGGGCGTCAGCGGCGAACGGGCGAAGTACTCTTTCACCCGGTTCCGGTTAGCCAGTAAACTTTCAATTTGGGCTTGCAGGTGAATGACCGAAAACGGTTTTTCCAGGTACGCATCCGCTCCGACTTCCAGCCCTTCCACTTTCGACTGTAGCGAGTTCTTCGCCGTGAGCAGTACTACGGGTACGTGACTGTAAGCCAAATCTGATTTGATAGTCCGGCACAACTCAATGCCGTCCATAACGGGCATCATGATGTCGCTGATGACCAATTGCACATTCTCCTGCTGCAAAACTTCCAGAGCCTGCTGACCGTGGTAAGCGATGAGGACGTTATAGCGGTCACTAAATTCCTGATGAATGTAGGCACTGATTTCCCGCTGATCCTCGACGAGTAAGAGCGTCGGTTTAGAAGGGTCCAGATCCTGTGGAGCTAGTACGTCTTCTGCCGGAGGTTCATTGGTTGAAAAGGATGGAAAGTCCAGCTCATTTTCCTGGTGAATGGGTAAGCTTACCCGAAAGCAGTTCACCTCCAGTCGGTCGGTTTCCAGCGTCAGCGTCCCCTTGTGTAGCTCCGCCAGCGTTCGCGACAGGGGCAGTCCAATGCCCGTACCGGGTTGCTGGTCGGTTTCCTTGATGCGGTAAAAGGGCTCGAAAATTTTATCCTTTAACTCCTGTGGAATGCGGTAGCCATCGTTACTGACCTCAATTCGGAACAAATCATCTTCACTACTAAACGGTAGCAATTTCACCAGAATCGAGGAATCGGCGTACTTAATGGCATTACTGAGCAGATTACTCAGGATTTTCCGTAGGGCTTCTTCATCGACAAAGCCGTGTAGCGTAATGCGGGGTAATTCCAGCTTGAAGCTGAGCTTCCGCTCATCCGCGGCGGGTTTAAACCAGAGCCAGAGTTCGTTCAGCAAAGCATTAATGTCGGTATTGGCAAAATGAAGACGAATACTCTGGGATTCGGCTTTCCGAAAATCCAGTAACTGATTCGTTAACTCGATCAGACGATTGGTATGTTTTTTCATCATGTGCAGGCTTTCACGTAAAAGGGGGTCCTGAATCGGCTGGAACAGCAGTTTATCCAGGGGTAATTTAATGAGCGTTAACGGGGTACGAATTTCGTGAGCCACGTTGGTAAAAAACTCAATTTTGCTCGTATAAATGGCCCGTTCCGTTTCTATCTCAAGCGATTTTATCTGCCTTTTGTTCTTTTCCCTAACGGCTAAATGATAGTACCGGAAAATGATGAGAATAATGAGCAGAACCAGACTGGCATACAGCACATAGGCCCAGGGCGTCGCCCAATAAGGAGGCAGAATCTGAATGCGAAGTACGGTTTCTTTAGGATTCCAGATGCCGTCATTATTCGAACCCTGTACCCGAAAACGGTATGAACCCGCCGGAAGGTTGGTGTAATAAATCTTTCGGTTATTACTTAAATGAACCCAGTTCGGGTCCATTCCTTCCAACATATACCGGTACTGATTGATCGGTGCGTTGGTATAACTCAAAGCCGCTACGTCCAGACTCAGAGTGGATTGTCGGTAGGACAGCACCAGGGAAGGAGTATGGGTAATGGACTGCCGAAGTATCGAATCTTTCGCCCCAATCCGTACTTCCTGATTGTTTACCTGTAACCCGGTGATGTACACGGGCGGAACGTACTGATTCGGGTGGACCGAAGAAGCCGGATCCCAGTGGACAAGTCCTTTGACCGTGCCGAAATAAAGGCTACCATCGGTGTCTTTAAAGGATGAATTGTAATTAAACTGCTCGGTAGGTAAGCCGTGGGCGGTAAAGTAGTGCTGCCACTGGTTTCGCTGGGGATCAAACCGGGCCAGACCCCGTCCGGTGGAAATCCATATATTTCCGAAGCGGTCTTCCTCCACCCGAAATATCTGGTTATCCGGCAAACCGTTTTCTACGGTATAGTGCGTAAAACGGTGTTGGGCCGGATCGTAACGCGTTAAGCCGCCTTCGGTACAAATCCAGAGCTGGTGGTGGCGATCTTCGTAGAGGTGATTGACGTAATTGGTACGAAGACCCGAACGGGTGGTAAAATGCCCCCGTTTGCCGGTTCGTTCATTCGCGTAATAAACGCCATGACCGTAACTTCCTACCCAAAGCGTACCGTCACTGGCTTCGTGAATGGTTTGGGTCTGGATAGTAAAAAAGGGCTCGGCGACAAAGTCATCCTCCCGGGGCCGATAGCGGAAGAGGCCATTCCAGGTACCCACCAGAATATCTCCGTTCCGGCGTTTGTACAGCGTTACGATAAAGTCGCTGCTGAAGTGGCCGGTCTGGGGGGAAGACCGGTACCGACGGATCACTTTTTCGGTTTTCAAATCCATCAGGTCCAGGCCGTGTTCGAGCGTACCAATCCAAAGTCGGTCTCCATCGACCAGCAATCCATGAACATTCTGATAACTGATTCCGTGCTGACCCGAACCGGGACGAAAGGATTTGATATGCCCCGTAGCCAGATTTAACTTGTTCAAACCTGCGTCCTCAGTACCAATCCACAGGTTGCCTTGGCCGTCCTTCTGAATGCTGTGTACGACGTTGCCACTCAGGCTGTTTTGTCCCGGCAAGGGCATGTATTTGGTAAAATGCGTCAGGTGATCGGAATAGTAATTAACGCCTCCAAAGGCCGTACCAATCCAGATCCCCTGTTCCCGATCCTGGTACAAACAGGCGATGGCATTATTCGTAATGGAATAGGGGTTTCCGTACTGGGCCTGAATGTGCGTCAGTTGTTGCGTGCGACTATTGTAAACGTAGATGCCCGATTCCGTACCAATCCAGAATTCGTACGGCGATTTTCGGAGTATGGAATTGACCCGCATTTCGAGGCCGTTGCTGCCCGTTAAAGGAACCGTCCGTCGCTGCTGGATGTGGTGGAGCAACACCTGATTACCCTGCCGCAGCAATAGCGTCGTATCGCCGATGGAATACATCGTTTCAATGCGGGCGTACACCTGGCTTGGATGGAGAATATCCCGAAAACGATCCGAACAGGCGTCGTATTTTTTCAGATGACCGTTCTCCGTCGTCACCCAAACCGTGCCCTGGTCGGAGACGTGTAAAAAGATCGCCTGATCATGAGTAAAGGGGTAGACTTTAACCCGGTTATTCTGATAACAATAAAGCCTGAAACCCGCAATAATCCACATGCGGTGTTGAGCGTCCGTTTGCAGAAAACGGATTTCATTGGCAGGGATGCCCTTAAAACGCTGGAACGTTTCCAGGCGGGGATTGTACCAGTAGACGCCCCTGGATGTACCCACCCACAAGCGTTGCTGCTGATCTTCACACAGGCTGTAAACGGTATTACTTCCCAGACTCAGCGAATCTTTCACCGAGTGATGAAAGACTTTGACTGTATGGCCATCAAAGCGATTCAGACCGTTGCGGCTGCCAAACCACATAAAGCCCCGCCGATCCTGCAAAATACAGGTGATGGTATTGCTGGAAAAACCGTCGGCAACCTGATACGATTTAAAGTTGGAATAGTGGGGTTGAGCCCCGGAACCGATTCCCCACAGAAGCAATAGAACTGAAAAAAGATAACGCCTCATACACGCGATACAACTAGTCTTTAAAACTACAACGCCGGCGTGAGACGGTAGATATTATGAGACAATTTGAATCAAAATTGATACGCAGGGATTCTCAGTACTTTCTTTCTAAATCTTACTTTGCAGGATACTATTTATTGTGTGAATGATGCAAAATAGCCCTTGCTTTCTTTTGTTTTCTTTCTGATTTAGGTCCTGGTGTACTGGCACTTTTCGTAGCCCCAACTGCCCCTTAATCCTAACACTTTTACTTGCATGCTTTCGTATTTACATGTTTCTGGCCCACGCCGCCGATGGAGCGGCCTGTGGCTATTGTTGCCCGCACTTTTATTCAGCTATTCGTTGGTGGCCCTCCCCAGGCCAGCGGCGGTGACGGTTACGGGGAAAGTCATTAGCAACACCGGTGGCCCGCTGCCCGGCGTGTCCATCCTTGAAAAAGGAACCAATAACGGTACGCTGACGGATGCCGATGGGAATTACAAAATTAACGTTCAGGGTGCGAATTCCGTATTAACGTTTACGTACATAGGTCACGTAAAACAGGAAATTACGGTAGGCAACCAGCCCGTGATTAATGTTACGCTGGAGGAATCCAGCAGTGCGTTACAGGAAGTAGTGGTAGTAGGCTACGGTACCCTCGATAAAAAAGAGGTAACCAGTGCCATTACGCACGTTTCGGGAAAAGACCTGTTAACGGTGGGCGTTACGAACCCTATTTCTGCTTTGCAGGGTAAAGTCTCTGGTCTAACCATTACGAATACGGGAGGTGGTGATCCAAACTCCATGCCTAGTATTCAGCTGCGAGGCGTATCCTCGCGGGATGCAGGTCTGGGACCGCTGGTAGTCGTGAACGGTGTACCCGGTGGAGTACTCGAAAACATCAACCAGAACGATATTGAATCGATTGACGTCCTGAAAGGTGGAGCGGCTTCGGCTATTTACGGTACCCGTGGTAGCAACGGCGTAATCATCATTACGACGAAAAAAGGCTCTCAGGGTTCTCGGGTGGATTACAATGGCTACGGAGCATTTGATTTCGCTGCAATGCCTTTGAAAACACTTTCGGCCAATGAGTTTCTGGCTCAGAACCGGGGTACGGACTTCGGTGCCCAGACGGATTGGCTGAAATCCATTACGCGTGCTTCCGCTTTTTCCCACAAACATAGCCTGTCCTTTTCCGGCGGCGATGCCCGCAATAACTACCGGGCTACGGCGGATTACCGGGATGCTCAGGGTCTGGATTTACGCTCGGGTCGTGAAGAGTACGGGGCTCGTTTGATGCTCAATCACACCTCGGCCAACAATCTGTATACGCTGAGCCTGAACGTAGCTCCGCGTTACTTCAAAAGCAATAATGCCGATTACGATTCATTCGATCAGGCTCTGACGCTCAATCCAACCCTCCCTATTTTTGATCCCCAGAATCCGACGCGTTATAACCGTATTCAGTCGGGCTTTTCGTCACCGTTCAACCCCGTGGAACGGCTACGTACTGAACAAAGCGGTACCGAAGGAAAGATTCTCGATTACAACGCCAGTTTGCTCGTAAACATCCTGCCGACGCTGACCACTCAGTTGACGTTTGGCCAGTTTACCCGGGATTACTTTGACTTTTTCTTCCGGCCCTCGACTTCTACCTACGCGGCTCAGTACCAGGGTAGCATGAACTCGGCCAGCCGGGCGTATAACAAGTACGACCAGCGAAGTCTGGAGTGGGTAGGTAACTACTCATGGACGAAAGGAGCCCATGACGTGAAGGTACTCGGAGGGTACTCCTACCAGTACTTCCAAAGCTCAGGTCTGTCGGGCGAAAACCGCCAGATGCCTTCCGACGCCTTGACGTATAACAACATCGGCACGGGTCTGTATCAGCAGGTGGAAGGCCGCAATGGCATGGGAACCTACAAAAACGATTCCCGCCTGATTGCTTTTTTCGGTCGGATCAACTACGCCTTGCAGGACAAATACCTGTTCTCGGCCAGCTTACGCCGTGAAGGTTCTTCTAAGTTTGGTTACAACCACAAGTGGGGGAATTTCCCCGCGGCTTCGGTGGGCTGGCGTTTAAGCCAGGAGACCTTTATGAAGACCCTGAGCTGGATTGACGATCTGAAACTCCGGGCCGATTACGGGGTGACCGGAAACCAGGATTTCGGTAACTACCTGTCATTGGATACCTACAGTGGCTACGGTTACTATCCCCTCAACGGATCGCAGTATCAGGTGTGGGGACCCAGTCAGAATACCAACTACGACTTACGCTGGGAAACGGCGGAAAACCTGAACTTCGGTATTGACTTTTCGATCTTCAAGGAACGGTTTTCGGGAAGTATCAACTACTACACCCGCAAGAACAAGGATCTGCTGGGCTTTTACTCGGTACCACTACCTCCCAACATTCAGGGTTCTACCTACGCTAACGTAGGAACGATGCAAAACTCGGGGATCGAATTACAACTGAATGCTCAGGTCGTTTCAACGTCTGCCTTTACGTATACTATGGCCTTTGCGGGAGCTACCAACAGCAACAAGTTCGTATCCTTCTCGAATGCGGCGTATCAGGGCCAAAACTACATTGACGTCGTAGGTCTGCCCAGCCCCGGTTCGCCTGGAACGGCTCAACGCTTACAGGAAGGTCAGCGGATCGGTACGTTCTACATGCTGCACGCAGCGGGTGTGGGTGATGATGGCAAACTGCTCGTGTACAACCAGAAAGGAGACATCATTCCCGCCGATAAAGCCAACAACGACGATAAACGCGTGGTAGGAAACGGCTTACCAAAAGCGACCCTGAGTTTAAACAACACGTTTACGTACAAAAAGTGGGATGCTTCGGTATTCTTCCGGGCCGTGGTGGGTTACAAACTGTTCAATACGCAGGCGTTCTATACCGGTACGCCGGGTACACAATCCAACGCGAACGTGTTGACTTCAGCCTACGGCGGAGGTAAATACGCTAAACTAACCAACCAAGCTACGACCGTAATCTTATCGGATTACTTCCTGGAAGATGGCTCCTTCCTGAAGCTGGATAACGTGACGCTGGGTTATACGCCAAAAGTAAATCTGAAATCCATCCGCTCGATTCGTCTGTACGCGGCGGCCCGGAACTTGTTGACTTTTACGTCCTTTACGGGCGGCGATCCCGATCGGTACCCTATCAACGGCTTGTATCCGGGTATCAACAGCTCGCGTTCCTATTATCCCACGACCACCCAGATTCTGGCCGGAATCCAACTGGGTCTGTAACCTTTACTTCACATGAAAAAGATACTTTCCTATATTTTATTCACGAGTGTGCTCAGCAGTTGTACGAACCTGGACGAGACGCTGTACGATCGGATTACCTCCGAAAACTTCCTGCAAACCAAGGAAGATGTGTACCGTACGTTTCTGCGGACGTTCGAACACGGATACTGGACGGTGCAAGGTGATCAGTTTATTATGCAGGAATTGCCCGCGGATCAGTTCATGACGCCCAACCGCGAAGGTGACTGGTACGACGGTGGACAATTTATCCGGGCTCACCAGCATACCTGGACGTCGCAGGATGGATACACCAGCGGTGCCTGGAATAACCTCTACACGGGCGTTGCTTTAGCCACGAACTCATTACAGGATATTGAAGCCATTGATCCGGCCAAATTTAATTTGACGGCGGCGGAGCAGAAGCAGTTTATTGCCGAACTCCGCACCATGCGGGCCTGGTATTACATCCGTCTGTTTGATTTCTACCGCAATATTGAAATCATCACCCGGGTCAAAGGCGAAACGCAGGGTACGACCCAATCGACACCGCAGGAAACGTTCCGATTTATTGAAACGGAACTCAAGGAAGCACTGCCCGATCTGGCCATGAAGGGCGATGCCGGTACGGAACTGTTTCAGGGTCGCTGGACGAAGGCGGGAGCGATGACGCTGCTGGCCCGTCTGTACCTGAACGCCAAGGTATACATCAACGAAGATCATTTTGCTGATTGTGCTACGATCTGCCGGGACATTGTGGAAGGGAAATACGGAAACTACACGATTGAAAACCGCTGGGATGCTCCGTTTGACTGGAACAATGATCAATCACCGGAAACCATTTTTGCCTTTCCGGGTACGTTTGGTCGCTCGCATTGGCAGTACGAAGGCGGGATGTACTGGTGGATGATGCCTTACAATGCTCCCCAGAACTACCTGGGCTTCACCGACTGGGGTGGCAGTAACCCCCGTTTTGCCCTGCAGCCCGGCCGCAATGTCGATAACGTCGAGTATCCGTTTACGCTGGGTAAGCCATTCGTGAAGTTCCAGAAGTACAGCGATGACGTTCGATTGAAGAAATACCGCAACCTGGGCAACAACAGTCGGGAAGGGATGTTCCTCTACGGTTATCTGACTTACAATAACAACCGCGATACCCTGGCGAGTACCCGTGGCTATAAATTGTACATTCGGGATCAGGTGGGCTGGTTTAAAAATACGCCTCC
Organism: Siphonobacter sp. BAB-5385; assembly: GCF_002261125.1. Lineage (NCBI taxonomy): Bacteria > Pseudomonadati > Bacteroidota > Cytophagia > Cytophagales > Cytophagaceae > Siphonobacter > Siphonobacter sp. BAB-5385. The sequence continues at coordinate 8,737 of NZ_NMPS01000142.1, forward strand.
CAATCAGGTACCGGCGGATAAAGAGTCAAACATGAACCACGCCGACCAGAACTCCGGCGTATACATGCTCAAGTACCCGTTCTACCGGACGGAAGACGAACACAAAATCGAAGCTGATTACGCCGAAATTCGTTTAGCTGAAGTCTATTATACATTAGCGGAATGCGAATTCCGGGCCGGAAATAAAGCGAAAGCAGCCGAGTTGCTGAATCGCGTTCGGAAGCGGAACTACCCGGCGGGCTCGCCGAGTTTGTATCCGGCGGATGGCAGTACGCTAACCGAACAGGAATTACTCGATGAGTGGGGTCGCGAGTTTTTGGGTGAAGGCCGCCGTCGTACGGACCTGATCCGCTTTAATCAGTTCAATACCGGAACCTGGTGGGACAAACAACCCGATGCCGATTCGCACACGAGTATTTTCCCGATTGGCTTTAACGTATTGAACGTATCGCCGCAGCTGAGACAGAATCCCGGCTATTAATTTTAGAAGAACCTTAGTTCCTGCATAACCTCTGAAACTAGTCAGGCAGTTGGCAAGCCCCGTGCTTGCGAACTGCCTTTTTTATGGGAGAACGCTGGAAGAATTGGATTTGCCCCAGTTCGGGTCAAAGGGTTTTTACGGGAAAGCAACGGGTACTTTTGAAAATAAAACGGAAAGATCTTCCAACGTATGGAATCAGGATAGGGTCTTCGTCTTCGAAACCTTCTGCCGGGAATCGTAGCACTGTCGCTTCCCCTGATAAGCGTAACAGAACCGTTTCCTCAGTACGCCTGAACGGCTAAACCCTAAATGAAACCTTTCCCTATGACTCGTTGGTATCGTTCCTCAACCCTATCCCTGTTGCTGCTTGTCGGAGCATTTTCTTCCTGTATATCCGATGAAACCGACACCACCCGGCAAGCCGGAACGTTTTTAAATACTCCGCTTAATTTAACTGAATTCAATTCCGAATACGACGACTACAATTCGGCGTTACCTCCCAACAAATACGGATTTGGGCCCCTGATTTTCTCCTCCAGGCGGGACTTGAAAGATCGGTATAATCTAGTTTTCAAACCCTTTGAGCTGGTGTATGACGAAAATACGCAGCAATTGTCCGCCACTACGAACGTTCGTTCAGGATTGGATGTGTTCACTAACATGCGGCCGCTGGAAAACCACGTGCGTGCCATCAACGGCCCTTACAATGTGCTCGGCCCCCTGTCTTTGTCCTTCCAGATGCCCCAGCTAAATGACCCGGCTACGGGTTCCGGGGATGGAAAGTACCTCACGTTATTTGCCGACGATCGGGAGGGAAATCTGAATATTCGCTTCGTACATAATGCGGGCGGAAACAAGGAAAACGTAGAAGGACCCTTTGAGGTAACGTTTTTAAATAGCTCCGCGGATGATGCTTATCCTACGTTCTACACGGGCACAACCACGGCACTGGATTGGTACAGGGGCCAATTTCGTGAAGTATATTTTACCTCGAACCGGTCGGGTAACTTTGATATTTACCGGGTGAAACTGCCTGCCACGAAATCCCTGCTGGAAGTGTTGAAATCGGAGGAGCAGCTGCCCGTTGAAAAAGTGGAAGAACTCTCTTCGACTGCCGATGACAAATGCCCGGCTATTCTGGGAAATGTTATGGTTTTTACCAGCAATCGGGCCGGTGGCGAAGGAGGATATGATTTATACATCTCCCGTAATGTTAACGGAACGTGGTCAACGCCCGAAAATCTGGGCGAACGAATCAATACGGCTTCGGATGAGTACCGCCCTATACTTCCCTGGGAGTTACAGGCACAATTCAATTACAACCTGATGATTTTCTCCTCGAATCGCCCGGGTGGAAAAGGTGGATTTGACCTGTACATGGTTGGACTGGAAGAGCCCAGGTTCTAGTCCAGCTGCTGGGGTACGTATGAATTGGCCCAACAGGACCTTTTTTCTACGAAAACGCGTACGGAAACTAAAATTCCGTACGCGTTTTCGCTTACTGAACCTCAAGGAAATTTACCGCCAGTAAGGCATTTCTGCCTGACTCAAAATCAGCTTTCGATTGGCTCCGTTAACATCGGAGGTATAAACGGACCGAACACCCTGTCCGGTATTGTCCGTATTCGTGAAGATCAGACTGGCTCCGTTGGGCGAAAAGCGGGGGTCGAGGTCATTCGTTCCGGCAACTTTACTGGTCTGCAGATTGACCACCGAAAGTTCGGTGAGGGTATTGCGGTTGAGATCAAAACTATGGAGTCGGCTGTCGAGCTGACGGCCTTCCTCATTCTGAAAATCCGCAACATCTGCGGTAAACAGAACCTGCTGACCCGTAATGGAAAGTACCGGATTGCCCACGCGGGCCGTACGGCGTGCGTAGAACATTCGGGGTGCACTACCATCCGCGTTCATGACCTGTAGTTCGTTGTCATAGAAGCTGGTGCCCGTACTGCGGGCCACGATGCGGCTACTCACCCAGTCGCAACCCGCCCAGACGCGTCCGCTTCCCGCCTGAGCCACCGCACGCAGTCCCGTTCCGTCCGTGCGTACGGCATACAGGCGATCGTTGCTGGGGTAGAGCAGTTGCGTGCCGTCGGGCGACCAGCAGAAGGACAGATCCGTGGGTAGTAAACCCGCAATCGGAACGGTAGTCACCTGTTGCCGCTGACTGCCATCCAGATTCATCACAAAGAGGTGTAAGTCGGTAGCACTATTGGAGATGAACGCGACTTTCTGTCGGTTGGGACTCACGATGGGCCGCCAGTTGCTGCCCTGGCGGGTAAGCTGGGTTTCAGTACCGCTGGCCGTTGCTCCAAAAATCTGAAACTGGCCATTCATCCGCCGGGCAAAAAGGTAACTGAACTCCGGATACGTTCCGGTTTGAAACGACCACACGGGCCCATTGACGCTATTCGTACCATCAGTAATCACTACCTGCCACAGATAGGTGGTGTTATAATCTAGGCCATTCAGCACCAGGGTATCCACTTTCAGGTTGGCAAAGGTAGCCGTTGGGGTAACAGAGCCGGATCGAAATAGCTGCACCTGATACGTCAGGGAATCGCGATTGGGGTCCGTAGCTTTCCAGCGAAGAATAAGTGAGTTGGGCTGTCCGGTACTGTTTTGGGCGGGAGCAACCAGCGTTGGTGTACTGGGCGGACGGTTCAGGGCTTGATCATTCCTTAGCAGAAGCGTAATCAGGGGCGAAGTGCGGACGGAAGTTTCTACCGTGGCTACTTCCGTTCCGTAACCCGTTTTGGAAGCCTGAATGGTGTAGGTTCCGGTAATTACACTATCAAACCGAAACAGTCCCGATGAATCCGTAGCAACAATCCGGTTACCGGGGGTAAGTCGCACCGTCGCATTACCAAGGGGTTGCTGGGTTGGGCTGTACAACACCCGGCCCCGAATCGTGGTGAGCTGGACGGGTTCAATATAAAGGTCTTCGTTACAACTTAGCAGCGTGCCGAGACAAGCGAGCAGGAGGTAAAAAAAAGTAGATTTCAAGGACATGAGGCAGGGTCAGGAAAGGGTGTTGAACTACTTGCGAAGAGGTGTGACGGTGGTTCGGGCCGACATCCTCCGGCCGATGTTCAGCGTTACGCCCAGGGTGGCCCGCAGGTAATAATCATTGCGGGTGCCGGCCGTAATGCCGTCCAGATCGTCGCTGAAAGGTTGATGATAAGCAATCGTGGTACGAAAACCCAGCACACCGTTCGGCGTGTATTGAATGCCCACGCCACCCTGAGCCTGAACCGCCCGATTGCCCTGCCAGTCCAGCGGTGATCGGCCCGTTCGGGTAACCAGGCCTGCTCCCGCAAAGAGGAGCGAAGACCAGCGTTGATAAGGGGTAAGTCGGAACAGCAAATTGCCCTCCAGTGTAGTAATTCGATTCGAAAAGGCACCCTCACTGGCCAGTACGCCACTGGAACCACTGGCCTGAATGCCTACATTCGGTGTAAAATATACGTCAGCCGAAACGCCGTACGTACCCCGGATGGTATGCCGGGCGTAATCACCGGAGTACCGCATCAGTCCGGAGTACGGCTGAATGGTCAGCCTGGGAGCCCCCACCTCGGGTCGCATCCCGTATACGTCGGTTTCGGTCATCCGGCTTTTTTCCGTGTCGTAAGCTTCCAGTACTTTTTGCATGGCCACCGCCGAGCTGTCGCTGGGTACCCACAGGCCATCCCGAACGCCTTCGATGATGAGGCCTTCTACGGCTTTTTCAATGGCTTCGGTTACGGCCATCTGACCCGGCTCGGTCGTGGTGAGTCCGGTTTCAGCTTCCAGCAGTCGTTTGAAGGTGACGTAGCGAAACAGACTGGCGTTGACCGTCTGGGATAAGATGGTTTTTGAGGTATAAATCGTCTTGAGAATTTTTCCCGTTTTCGTAGCTACGGCCCGCAGATAAACCGTTACCCGATCCTGCCGATACTGCGTGGACCCCCCGGCACTGAAGTACTGAAGTCCGCCGCCACCCGTAATGATGTTAGCATCGTAGGAAACCACGCCTCCTTCCAGAATAATCCCTGCAAAAAGCAAAGGAGGCAGGTTCTCGCCGTCTTTAAACTGGGCTACGCTGGAGCGTACAATCTTGCGTTCGTTGAGGAGGTTACTGACGTTTTCGCGTTCAATGGGGATAAACCAGCCGCTTTCTTCCATGGCCTTCAGCAGAATATTGGTGGTACCCTGCGTCACAGCGGTGGAGAAGCCCGTACCGGTTTCGGATTGTTTATACTGCCCCGTCAGGTCCCGGAATTTGTAGACGGCAGCCACGATTTTTTCCCGGGCTTCGGGCAACTGACGGAGACTGGTAGTCGTTGGCGTTTCTTCGCCCAGCCGAGCCCGCCGGGGGGCCGTAGGCTGGTAAAAAAAGGACGTGCAACTGCTCATCACACCTAGCATGACAAGCACCAGCAGGCGGTGTAGGTAAGAGGAACGCATGGGTGAAAATTCAGATGGGGGAAAAGGGCAGACCCGGGGTCATTAGAGCCGTGGGTTGAATCAGAAATAGGGTACGGTGATGGATGTTTCGCCACCTTTCCCATCCACAATGCGAACGACCACACCCTGCGTACCATTGGCAATTTCAACCCGGAAGTCACCAAACGTATAGGTGCCGGGCTTCAGCGTGGATTCCCCAAACTGCTGACCGATGAGGTTATTGGTAATTCGGTTCAATAGCTGATTCTGCAGGCTTTGGGCGTAACTGTCGAGGGTGTTGGTACGGGTGTCAGTAGACGTGTTGGTCCGCTTGGCAGCTGGGTCGACGGTGCGATCCTGGGCCGTAGCTGAACTAAGCATCCAGGCATAATTGAACGTATTTCCGCCAAAATTGGGATTGTTGGGTCGGTACACGAAAGATTGACTAGAGGCTTTCCCGGCGATTCCCCCTATAAACAGAAGAAAAAGTAAACGTTTGTACAGCATAGTTTTTGGTGTCGATGGGTAATGGAGGAGGATTGGTTCGATGCCGGCAGAAAGCTAGAAAAGGCCGGACCCTTGCTGGTCTTCATTGCCCAGCTGATTTTGTACATCCTGGTAATTGATGACATACTGATTAATGACTTCCGCCGCATTAAACGCGTAGAGTTCCAGAATGTCCGCCCGGATCTGTACGTAATTCTGCCAGATGACCTGGTCATTCAGCGAAACGACAAGAATGGTAGTGCCAATACCAAAGGCCGGAAGCTCATCGATAGTGACCACAAAAGCCGTCAGATCGAGTTCCAGGTTGGGTACGATGCTACGGGAGGAATCACTCGGGAAGGGGATTCCCACCAATTTGGGTAACTCTGCGTAGTGCTGAAAAAAGGTTTCGTAAAAGTCCCGGCCAATTTTAGAGCGGGTATTATCCAGAATCAGGGTTTGAGTACCTTCTTCAGTCACCACGGCTTCGTCCATGGTGCCTTCATCCAGAAAACCTTCCAGGTCCGGGTCCTGAGCCAGACCCGTATAACCCATCAGCAGGAAAATGAGTACAGTGATGACGTTTCGCATGAGGCGACAGAAAACCATTCAGTGAAATAAATAAGCAACCGATTGCACAGGTACCACGAAGGACCGCTGCCAACAACCATCAACTACCAACCTATGACCTTTTCATTAACGACCCATCGTTGGGCCATGCTGGATACGTGCCGAAGCTCCACCCGTTTGCTCGATTTTCAGATGAGCCACTCCCGAATTCGGGGCGAGAGTAGGGCCATCCACTACCAGGGTATTGTTTCCACTTTTCTGAATCAGGTCAAGGCGGGCGTTGTTCGTTTGTAGCCCCGCCAGGCTCATAACGTCTCCGCCGTCCTGACTGATTCGTAGTTGATTGTTCGTGCCAGCAAGCCCAACGGTAAGTCGATTTCGTTCACCGGTTTGAGTAAGTAAGCATTGATTGGTTTGGCCCGTTACGTGCAGTTCAGCCAGTTGAGCCAGGCCCGTCTGACTCAACGTTACTCCATTCTGCAGCCCGGTCAGCATCACCGTAGTCTGGTGATCGGTGCCTGCCTGCCGGATATTGACTTCATTGTGCACTGAAGTACCGGCGTTCATCCGCCAATAAACGTCCGGTGATCCGGCAGGGGGTACCTGAGCCCATACGCTGGTAGCTGAACCAAGCAGCAGAATGAGGAGTCGTGACAACATACAGGGAAAATGTACCGTCGCTTCTTTCGTGATCAGTCAGGGTCACAAGAAGGTGGAAGGTGGTGAAAAATAGAATGGTTTGTTAATCAGCTACGGAACGCCGGAAACTGAAACATGCCCTAGCAGAAGGAGGCCCCCATCCGAAAGAAGGGACGAGGGCCAGCCTTGGTGGTTAGCGACCCGTCTGGCTGATCGTCGCCATGTTGCCATTGCCAATCTGGCTCACACTCGCGGTATTGGGAACGTAGTTGGAACTGCCGGAATCCTGCACAACCGATAGGGTATTGTTGTTACCCTGCTGGAGAGCAAAATCACCGTTCATCCCTTTGATCACGTTGCTGTCTCCAACCAGCTGCGACATCGTTGATTTGTTATCAGAACCAAACTGTTGCAGGCGGGCAGTGTTTTTGCTGTACTCCTGTCGGATCGTAGCCGTGTTGTTATCTGAGCGTGCTATGTCTGTTTTACCCTGTTGGATTTCAGCTGTGTTCAATCCGCCTAGGGTGGTACTCAGATCTTGTGCAATCGTTGCCTTGTTGCCCGCCGCATTCACCTGACTGATTTTGGCACTGTTATTGATACCGTCCTGGGTAGCAGTAGCCTGGTTGTAGTGCGAGTTCTGCTGTTGCCAGATTTCAGTTACGTTGCCAAATCCGCCAGCCTCTCTTTTCTGAGTTACAGTAGCCTGGTTGTGCGTACTGTTATACTGCTGATAAACGTTGGCAAAATCCCCGAAACCACCCTGCGTAATCGTTGCTTTGTTATCGGTAGAATTATCCGATTGATAAACGTTTGCCGTTTCTGCACGACCGTTAACACCCACTTGAGAGATCGTAGTCTCATTGCGATACGATACGTCGTTTTGCTTAACGTAGGCTAGGTTTTCGTGCGTTTTTTGCGAAACCATAGTTTTATTGTTAAAGCTGGTTCCCTGTTGCGAAACCACGGCGTAATTGGCAGTGACGAGGCTTCCTGAAGAGCCCTGCTCAATTTTCGCCTGGTTGCTGCCAGAGTTTTGTGACTGATCGATGGAGGTCTGACGACTACTGTTACCGTACTGAAGAATTTCTCCTTGGTTTGACGAAGAATTCGTACTTTGAATAATATACGTGTTGGTATTATTACTACCCTGCTGGGTAATGGCGGCCGTATTACCACCCGCTGCTGCAATAGCTGCCGCTGAAGTACCACTCGTGACTTGCAAAGACCCACCACCACTGTTGTTATTCTGCTGAATCCAGGATTTGTTACCCGATCCCGCCGACTGCGATACGCTGGCCCGGTTGGAGTTGGAGCTTTGGTCTTGATGAATAGTGGCTTCATTATTCATGGATACTGCACCCGTTTGACTGGTCCGGGCGTAGTTGCCCGTATTGGAACCACCTCCTTTGTCCTGGCTGACGGTTGACTTCAGGTTATGGCCACTCTGGGTCTGACTGGCCGTTTGAAGGTTACCGACCTGATTGGTGGAAGTGGTGTTTGATTGAGCAAAGCCTGCGGCAGCAAAGGCCAGCAAAGCAAATCCGGTAAGAGAGATTTTTTTCATGAAATAAAAGTTTAAAAGGTAGAAAAAGGTAAGGGCTTATGCGCCTAGGGGCGTTTGTGGTCCTTTGGCGTTTTGGGTTTTCGGGCTCGGTCGGGAGAATTTCAATCCGTGAGGTAGAATCCGGTGACTGCTGGATGTGGGCTGAAGCCTGCCCCTCCTGCGAGATTTCTACCAGATTGGGGCCATTTCCTCCCTGAATAATGTGGGTTTTAGTACCCCTGGGGGTTTTAACTTTCAGACGATTCCCGGCTTTGTTAGAACCGCCAACGCCTCCACTTTGCTGGTTGATACTGACCTGATTGCCTACTCCGGTCTGGGTTACGGACGCGGTGTTACCGCCGTCCCCGCTTTGGCTGATGCTGACACGGTTTTGTCCCAGACAGGACATAGTAGTCAGCATGGCGAAGCTGGATAGAATCACCACTCTCATAGAAAACGATGGATTAAGTTGATTTATAGTTGATAAATCATTGCGGGAAAAGCTTAGAAATGATACGACTTACGAAACGAATCAAATAGCAGTCAAATCCTTGGGGCAATAAGCGAGTAGTCAGCCATGCCGATGGATGAAAGCAGATGATCTACTGATTAATTGATTGGGAAGTGCAAAAGAATGAGGGAGTACCAGTCTAGACGCGTCAGTATAGGCCTTTCCGGAAGGGCATGCATGACGGACTCAGGGCTGATCCTGACAGGACGGATTTTTCGTGCGATGGCGTAGCTTTTCTGAGAACCAGGTGTAGGTTCAGAGATGAGCTTACATTCACACTAAAAGAGAAATGCAAAGTACTCGAGAAGATCTCATGCGGGTTAATTCATGAAAATCAGATAATAGCCATTGATAATGAATTGATTTCATTGCGTTGAAGCTAGCGGGGTGATGATCATGGCGGCGATCTGATGACATAAAAGTATTATAAATAGTACATTGCCGCCAAAAAATTGTAGTGAACGACGATAGTTTGTTTGTGAACGACTTAAGATTGATAGGAGACTGCTGAAAATCACTTATTTATTTACATTTTGTAACTCTCAGCCTACCGGGGCCACTAACCAGCGGTCAAGAATGATTCAGCGAAATTCAGGCCATATTAACTGGCAGGAGATCGTGATCGTACACCATAGGCTTGTCTAAATCTGACCGATTTCGAATACACGTGGAGTGGCTGCTGACCTGGCAAAAGTCTCGCCTAACTCTAACTCGTAAACGCTTATGGAATGTACCGGCAGACCTCTTTGATTGGTAGGTTCTGGCTCAGTTCGATACCTGTGCCAGAACCAGGTACCTGAAACGGACTAATCCTACCAGCTTCCCCCTGCACCGCCGCCCCCGGTTGTGCCCCCTCCCCAGCTTCCGGAAGAAGACGAGGAGGAAGAAGAACCACTTCTTCCCGACAGTGTTGACGAACCGGAACGCTGCTCCGCCAGTGGGGCCTTCACGACCGACTTAATGAAAACCTCGTGTTTGCAATGGCGGCAGATTCGCACCTGTTTGCCCGTACCCGCCTGATGCTGTGTGGCCCGTGTGACCGTAAGCGTAACGGGTTCGCTCAGGGTTCGGAAACCACAGGCTGGGCATACCGGATGCTGCTCAAACGTATCCGCCGGATGCGGAATAACCCTGGTTTCACCCTGAGTACTTACCCAAACGTCGTACGTCAGACTGTTTAATTGTTCTTCCATCCGTTGTCCAGTCGAAAGATACTGGTCACGGTCGGTGGCTTCATCCCGGTTAAGTCGCTGCATGGGCTGCCCCAGACTGTCGAGTAGCGGCGTGAACCGGCTGCTGCTACGCTGCGACCGGATTTTTTCCAGCACCGGATACAGGAGCGTAGGCGGCGATAAGATAACCTGCCACCAGGTGGCCCGGAACAGCTTCTGCACGGCACTAAAAAAGGTTTGATCGTCCCGATACTGGCTTCTCAGGTGAGCCAGCGTATGGAGCTGCCTGAAAAACAGTACGAATCCAATCGTAACGTAGGTGAAGTAGGGCAGTAGCTCAGAAAAATGCTGGAACAGTTGAGAAAACGATCCGGAAAAAAAGAGAATGACGAGTACTAGACCCACCACGATCACCAAACCTAGTGCAAGCAACCCCAGCATTTCGGAATACCGATTCGGAATGATTTTTACCGAAGCTCCTTTCGTAAATCCTGAAAGTTGCCAGAAGGCCAGCAGACTAAGCCCCACCAGCACGAAGAAGGTAATAAACCCTGACCAATCGGTACTTTGCTGAGGTTTGTACTGCCGAAGCAAGGAGGAAAGTTCTCGTTCATGATCCGGTCGTTGCAGGTAATCGGAGAGGGTTCGCACCGTTGCCAGGATACCCGCACCGTAAGCCTGTTGACGAAAGGCCGGTACCAGTAATTCCTCGCCAATGGTTTTCAGGGTGGCGTCGGGCAGGATACCTTCCAGCCCATAACCCGTAATGAAACGGTATTGCCGTCGCTGCGTGGCAACCAGGAGCAGCAGTCCGTTATTGGCTTTTGCTTTGCCAATACCCCAGTGCCGAAACAGTTCGGTGGCAAAGCTGAAGTCGTCCTCATTTTCATTGAAATCAGGAATAATCACGACGGCAGTTTCGACGCCCGTACGACGTTCAAGTCGTTCCAGTACGTGCGTAATTGAGTCAAATTCTGTCTGGGAAAGTAAGCCAGTGGGGTCGCTGAGGTAGCCCTGGCCCATCGCTTTGGGGTTCGGGATTTCTTCTACCGTCGAAAAGGTTTGGGCCTGTGTCCGAACCATCCCCAGGCATAAGAGCAGTCCTAAAGCGACGAGTAAAGTCCGGTTAACCGCTGGTATTGAAAAAATTCTGGCGTATAGAAACGTAGGGTGGTTCATGCGTACAAGGCGGGTAGTTCGAGGCAATGCTTCCTGCTTTAACCTTCGAAAAAACATAAGGTTTGTTTAAAACCTACGCAAAAGCACTTAATTCGCCTTGAAACCGGGATGAAATTTGACGATGAGTCAGCAAGATAGGGGCGAGATAAGCGACAAAAACTTCTCCGGCGTTCACGGGTTGTAGTTTCAATCGATTCGTCCTGTATAGCTCAAAAATCATGAAGCCAATCTTGGAAGGATCAACATATCTATCCATTTAAACTGTCTGCGAGTACCCATGAAAGTTATTTTCTTTTTGCTCTCTTTTCTTTTTTTGGTGAGTCCCGTTTTTGCTCAACAACTCCGAACCGGCTCCCACGATCTGCGAATTCAATGGATCGAATTCAATAATGCCAAACCAGGAACGGTTGAGGTAACGTCCTTAGGCAAAGGAAAATACAAAATCGAAGGGGAACAGCGGGACCCCCACCGAAACGAATACGTAACCATCAAAGGTACCTTTGAAGTAGCCGAACGAAAACTGTTGTTTGACGGCAAAATCGTTTCCCGAATCGAATACATCAACGAAGGAAAACCCTGCGAACGGGTAGGGCCTCAGGTGTTTCGGGCTACGGGGACCCGCAGGTACTGGCGGTTGTTCGAGAAACTCAACTGCGACGGTATTACGACCGACTACATTGATATTTTCTTTTAGTAAAACGTACGTTAATCAGCCCATTGCCCTTCGACCTCGACTCCCCCCAAAGCCATGGCTCTCAAGCTCCCTTCTGCTGCTATTCTATTTCAAAATACGATCGATACCCTGCGGCGTTATCCGCTGGAATGTGCCTTTGCCCTGATCGGAACGATTGCGGCAGCCATTCTTTCCTCTCCCGAACCTACGGGGCCGTTGACCCGTGACGAGTATACCCGTCTGGTGATGATGGCCGCGTTGGGTCTGCCGCTTTGCCTGTCGGCCTCGTTGTTTGGGCAGCGTAAAAACGGGTCGAAACAAGGGCGGTGGGTAGTACAGGGTCTGGCGGCGGCCATTGCTGTGGTCTTTTTCTGGGTACTTCAGCCAGAAGCCTATCCGCAGGATTTTGTACACTTTGGGCTGCTTTTCGTAGCTACGCACCTGCTGGTTTCGTTTGCGGGCTTTACCGGTAGCGGGGATACGCTGTTTTTCTGGCAATTCAACAAAACGCTGTTAATTCGATTGCTGACGGCTATTCTGTATAGTCTGGTGCTGGTGATTGGATTAACGACTGCCTACACGGCCGTCAATTCCCTGTTCGGCCTGGATATGGCCTGGCATCATCTGTACAAAATATGGGCGGTGATCTTTGGTTTGTTTAATACGTTATTCTTTCTGAGCGGAATTCCGGAGCAGCTTTGGGAAGAAGAAAATCCCGAGTCGTATCCAAGGGCCCTTCAGTTTTTCAGTCAGTACATTCTGGTGCCGCTGGCCCTGGTGTATCTGGTCATCTTACTGGCTTATGAGTTGAAAATACTGATCGAATGGCAACTGCCCAAAGGATTGGTTTCAGGACTCATTCTCGGCTATGCGGGCCTTGGACTATTGGCCCTATTGCTGGTGTACCCTATCCGTAAGCAGGAAGGACGCGGCTGGATTCAGGCGTACAGCCAGTATTTTTACGTAGGTCTGATTCCCCTGCTGGTTCTGCTGGTACTCGCCGTTACCAAACGCGTCAGTACGTACGGAATTACGCAGCCCCGTTATTTTCTGATCGTACTGGCGGCCTGGCTGTTCTTCCTGACCATCTATTTTCTGGGGTATAAAAAAGCCACGATTAAAACCATCCCCATTTCGCTCGCTCTGACGATCCTGTTCATAACCTATGGTCCCCAAAGTGCGACATCGGTTAGTTTTCGGTCCCAGAAAAACATTCTCGTGAACCTGTTTACGCAGGCGAAGGCCGTAGAAGCAGGAAAACTGATTCCGGTTGATGCCACCCGTCTGAAACCCCGCACGGCGGTACGGATGGCAAGTGCCCTCAGTTACCTGCTGAACAATTACGAGTTTACGGCCCTGCAGCCGATTTTGCAGGTGGACTTATTCCGGAAAGAAGATTCGCTTCGCCAAACGTATAAAACGAGTGGAGATTATATTCCTGCCGAGCAGGAAATCAAATGGGCGGGGACTGCCTGGGTACAGAATTATCTGGGCCTGAGTGGCTACGAATATCGTTCGTATGAGGCGGAAGAAGAAAATACCCTCGAACTGAGCACAAACTACTTCATCCGCACGAATAGCAACCTCTCCAGTATAAAAGGCTATGACTATATGTTGGATAGGTCAATGTTCCTGGATACCACCCTATCGGATACACTGGCTGGTTCTGTAATCACCTACAGCGATAGCCTTGACAATAGCTTAACTTTTAAAATTGGGAAAACCCGTTTTGCTTTTCCGGCGAACGAACTGGCCCTGCGAATTGTACAGCAGGAAAAGCAGTTGAGAAAGTATGAAAATCAGGCGAGTTCACAGGCTCTGAACCGAAACTATACGCTACCGAAGGCAATGCTGCAATTGACGCAGGAGAAAGAAGGCTTCCGGGTGATGGCACAGCTTCAGGAATTAAGTTTCGACTACTCGAGGAAGCAGGGGCCTAGAATCCTCTCCTTTCGCGTATTGTATTTCATCAAGCAAACGAATACGGCTGGTCAATGAAAAACGGACGGATCAATGCCCTGATCCGTCCGTTTAGAAAGAAAAGAGGGAGTATTGCTGCTCTGGAAATCTTTTGAAAAGGGTGCTTTTATCCTTCCATGATCTGGTGAAGCTCATCGACGAATCGTTCTACCTGAGCACTCTTCCGGAAAGAGGCTATGGCAAACACATCCTGCCGGTCGGCCTTGCCGGGTACGTGAAAGTACATATTGATTGAGGTGCCCGTATAAACAAAATTAAACGACTGGCGGACGGTTTGCAGTCCGGCAAAAGCTCCAAAGTGATAGCGTTTGTTAAAAGCTTTAATCCATCCCCTTCTTTCCAGCAGCTGCGTATCGGTGTTGAACGTTGTTTCCGTGTACGCGGCATTGAAGAAAATAAATCCGATCCCCAGCATAATCGCGATGATCACCACTTTTGCCAGCAGACCGTTGGTTTGCAGAGCCAGCATGGAAATGCCAATGGCGATAAAAAACAACCCGATCACGATTGCTCCGGCTTTCGCATTTTTAACCGTAAACACAGGACCTTCCTGCGTGAAAAAGCGGTAGGACGTAAGCGGTACTTTTACATAATCAGCGGGAGTATCATATTGATCGAGAAACTGATGGATCACCGGGACGGGCTCTTCGACAAAGGCGAGGGCATTCGGGTCATTGGATTTCGTATAGCCGCAGGAAACGACCAGGCCCTTTCCATAACGGGAATCTTTACGAAACAGGCGGTAATTATAACTACCCGCCATGTTGCTTACTACATTGATTCCCTGAAGTTTAGATAGAGGCGTTGTAGTCGCTGGAATAAATCCCAGGAACATTTTTCGCATGTGCCCTTTACTATGATCAAATTCGACGTACGTTCCCGCATGACCCCAGAAGATCGCTACAATCAGCAGCAGAAAAAGTACGAAAGGGAGCGATTCCGCAAAAGTGGTGTTCTGATAGGTGACGTACACTAAGAAGAGACCAGTAGCAAATAAGGCAAAGACAAGCGTGAAGATGTAAAAAACACCATACGGATAAATGACAACCCGTTGCGGCTCAAGACTCCAGCGGGTTTTCGACAGACTTTTTAAAGACATAAAAATAGATTGAGTAAGGTTTCACTAATAACCTTTAGTTAAGTAAATGGTTTTCCGTAGGGTTGATCGCCCAAAACAGGAAAGCTCGTTTGCTCTGCAATGCATTTTTTCCTGCGGGGTAATATCAAGTTTAAGTCGCACCAAATCATGACCTTTCTACGCATTTCGCTATTTCTTTTTATCCTTTCGGTTCAGCAGGTAGCCCTGGCACAAGTGCAGTCAAAAGGCATCGCTCCGTCCGCTCTGCCAGCCGGACTTCTGTATAAAGGAAAGCCTTTGCAAGTCCTTCAGTTTCACGATCAAACCGGCGATTACGTAGCTCTTACGACTGAGACGACTACGCGGGAAGACGAGGCCCATATCGCCGCGTACATGTTTGGGGCGAACGGTTCGAAGCTCTGGCAACTAAACGACGGAATAGCCGATTGTCCGCTGGATCGGGTCGCTGTCTTTGTTCCCGGCTCATTTAAAGTTACGGATCTGAACAAAAACGGGAAAGCAGAGGTATGGGTAGCCTATCGGATCGGTTGCCGGGGCGATGTGAGCCCCAGCGAGCTGAAAATCATCATGCATGAAGGAACGACCAAATACGCCATGCGGGGTGTGGGTAAGCTGAAAGTGGGCAATGCTCTCCAACCCGACGGCGGAACCATGACCAGCAATGGCTTTCGAAAAAGTGCTTTCAACACCCATGCGGAGCAGTTATGGAAGGCTTATCTGGTTGAGGTAATGGAATAATACTAGGCGGTCTTCGGGAAAAGCCGGGATTTAATCCATTGCCAGATCAGGTACAAAACGATAAGTACTCCCAGCCACCAGTACCGCTGAAACCAGTCCTGCCCATAGGCTTTGCGGGCCTGCCAGCGTTCACTGGCGGATACGTTCAGGTCACGCACGATGTACTCGTTCAACGCGGAAATACTTATTTTTCCTGCAATCAGGCTCCGGTTTTTTAATAGAAAATAGCTGCTTCGGCTGGCTTCCAGCTCCACGGGTTTCTGATTGATTCGTAACATAACCCTGGTATGAATAAAGCCCCCTCGTCTGGCAAAAACTTGTTCGACCCGAAAAATCGGCCACTGCTGTTCGATGGCGGGGCGGGTGGCTATGCTCCAGAGCAAGTCCAGTTTTTTAACGGTGAAATAGGCGGAAAGTATGTAAAATCCAAGCAGAGCGAGACTGATGAACACGTTTCCATACCACGGCCATTCCAGATGAGGAACGATCAGGACAAGGGTATACAAAGCCAGGGGCAATACCGCCAGTCCACTGAATAGGGCAAGTTTCCCGGAATCCGTAAACGTATGCAGATCCAGAAAGCAGTCAGTGAACACGTGAATAATCAGAAAGAAAACCCAGTATGCAAGCACCAACCACGAGCTGAAACGATGCAAACCCGATTGCTGGGATGGGTCCACGGGTACTGAGGAAAGCGTTTTCAGGCTCATTTCGCAAAAAAGTAAATTAAAACGGGTACGGGTCTCTTCAGAACTGTAAGAGCAATTTATTTTCTTTAAGCCCTTAATAGCCTAAAACTGCCTCAAAGGTTCGATTGTTTCTATCCACACATGGCCAAACAGATCAAAGTAATCCATTGTCCGCACTGCGGCAGCATTCATAAAAGAGAGATAAAACCCCAGGTATACCAATGCCAGAATTGTAGTACGGAATACTATTTAGATAGCGACGATACGCACATTTATCACCATTACGAGCAGCCACCGCTTCGGCCCAGTTCTGCACCGCCGGGAAATAACCGGTTGCCGATTATCCTACTCATCGGCTGTATCGCAGGCATTCTGATCATCTATGGGGTGGTGGTAGGGTTTCAACCCAAAAAAGCCAGCACCTATACCGTATCCAACTTCAAGCTGCCCCGGATGTACTACGACAGCTTTGTGTACACCAACACCCTCACGGGCGATCCGGTATATCTGCGGCTCGGTACGGATCGGGCAGGAAAAGGGAATGGAGCCGAAGAGCTGGAAACACACGCTCAGTTCAACCGGGTAACGGACGGCAAACTGCTGGTGGATCGAGTGGTAACCAACGAAACGTTTGGTAAAAAGCGGTGTGCCCTGAGTTTCAAAACCTATGCTCCCGATCTGATTTACGCGATTGGCTGTAATACGCAACTGGTACAACTGGATGTGGAACATAATGAGCTTAAAGAGGTTACGCAGGAAGTGTTCAAAGATTTTCCACAACTTAGCTCAGGAGTAGCCAGACTGGACTTTGATTATTCCAAAGCGATGATTAATGTGATGAATAACGAAGGGAAAAGCTATTTCTACTTTCCGACGATTCACCGACTGGTAGAAACACAAGCACAGGCCGAGGAAGTATGGAAGACGGAGTTCGACCGCCATTTTTTTGAATTCGGCTACCTGGGTGGACCCTTCGATGAAAACAGGGATTACCAGCTAATCGAAACAACGTACGCCAGGGCTACGGGGGAAGTAAAGCGACAAAATCTGACGCCTGGAAGAAAGTATTTTGCTCCCAGGATTCTGCATCAGGACGAGCAGGATTTGCTGATCGTTGTCAATACGACGGCGGCTCCGAATCCGCCTCTTACCATTCAGCGGCTGGATGTAAAAACGGGAGAAATTCTCTGGGCCTTACCGCCGGACACGTACACGTTGCAGAATGCGGTAAAGTGCAGGCAGGGCTTCGCCATCGAATACCGCAGAGGTCCCGAAGCGGATTACGTACACGGCGTCCTGGTGGTATCGACCACCGGGAAGATCATACAGGAGTATACGCTTTCACGCACCGAGTAAGGCGTGAGGTAATGGAAGGGTGAGTACTGTTCCAGATAAGCTCCCGAAGTCGGAATGCCTGGAACAGTACGGGTATATACCGCTTGGTTACAATCAGTGGGGTAAGGTTTCATTTAAGGCTTTTTCCAGTACCGCCCGGGCAACGGGTTTGGTAAGGTATTCATCCATACCCGCAGCCAGACACCGTTCCCGCTCACCGGCCATGGTACCTGCGGTAAGGGCCAGAATAGTCGTTCGGGTGCCAGTGAAGGCTTCCAAGGCCCGTATCGCCTGCGTGGCTTCGTATCCATTCATTTCCGGCATCTGAATATCCATCAGAATTAAATCAGGCTGGTATTTCTGATAGGCTTCAACTCCCTGTACGCCATCTTTCGCTTCGTACAGTTTCAAGTCCGGCCTGAGCGAACCAATGAGCTTTTTAGCCAGTAGGAGATTAACCGGGTTATCTTCAACAATGAGTACGGAAAAGCTTTTTGTCGACAGTTCCAGCGGTTTTTCTGGGGCAATAGAAGTAACTGCGGGCGTAGCCGGAGTCGGCTCAAATAAAGCTGAAAGTACCCGGAACAAGTGTTCCATTCGTACCGGTTTGATCAGCCGTTGAGCTACCTGTAGTTCCGCGGAGCTTCGTTCCAATTGTTCGTCATCCGAAGAAGTATACATGATTACGAAGGGCTGCCGGACGTTATGGCCACGCTGTCGTAGTTGAATCAGGGTATCCAGACCGTTGAGCGAAGGCATGTGATAGTCCATAATGATCACATCAAAATCCTGGCGGGCTGCCAGTTGCAAAGCCTCCGTTCCGTCTTGGGCCTGGCTACTGGCGATGTTCTCCAACGCGAGCATACGTTCCAGAATGAGCCGGTTGCTGACGTTATCGTCCACAATTAATACCGAGCGAATCGCTTGTAAGTGGGGCCAGCTTGGCCGGGGTTCTGTTTCAACCGGTACATCCAGATCAAAGCTGAAGAGGCTTCCTTGGGTGGGCGTACTTTCGAGAGCAAAACTACTGTTCATCAATCGCAACAGGCGACTCGAAATGGTCAGCCCCAGGCCCGTGCCACCGAATTTTTTCGTAGTCGAAAGATCTTCCTGGGTGAAGGCTTCAAAAATCTTCTGCTGATTTTCAAGGGCAATCCCGACCCCGGTATCGCGAACCGAAAACCGTAATAAGGCCTGATTACCCCGATCTTCGATTACGGCTACGTTCAGCTCAATTTCGCCGCTGAGCGTGAATTTAACGGCATTTCCCAGCAGATTAACCAGAATTTGGCGGAGACGAATGCCATCAATCCAGATCCAGGTGGGAGCCGAAGGATCCACGTTTAAAAGTACTTCCAGCCCCTTCTGGTGAGCCTGAGAGGTAATGATCGTCAGGGCCTGTTCGGTGAGCTGCCAGAGATTCGTCTTATCGGGATTCAGGGCCAGCTTGCCCGCTTCAATTTTAGAAAAATCGAGAATATCACTGATGATGTCCAGCAGGGAATTCGCCGACTGCAACACCATCTGCTGGTATTGGAACTGGGTCTCGTCCAGTCGGGATTTCAGCAGGAGTTCTGTAAAACCGATGACCCCATTCAAAGGCGTCCGGATTTCGTGACTCATGTTAGCCAGAAATTCAGATTTGGCCTGGCTTGCTGCCTCGGCCTGCTGACGGGCTTTTTCGGTTTCGGCCTGAATCTGCTTCCGGTCGTCAATGTCCTGAAATGTTCCGAATACCCGTACGCACTGATCCTTGACGAATTCAGTCTGACCTTTGGCCCGTACCCATTTGAGCTGACCCGTAGCCGTTCGGATCCGGGCTTCCAAATCCCAGGGCGTGCCGGTTTCAATGGCGTGCTGTAACGCGTCCGTAATCAATTTTTTATCGGCAGGACTGGCGTAAAAATCAAGTCCTGCATTCAGATTCGGCTCAAACTCCGGGGGTAAATCGTGAATTTCCTTGGTGACCGAAGACCAGTAGAGTTGTTCGCCAGGCAGCGTCAGCTCCCAGCCGCCAACTTTGGCCATCCGACCCGTATCTTCCAGAAACTGTTGCGTACGAAGTAATTCACCCTGAGCCGCCTTTTGTTGGCTAATGTCCTGGGTGGTGCCAACCAGCCGTTCACAGACCCCATTTTTAAATTCAGCCTTTCCCTGACTTCTAATCCACTTACGTTTACCTTTTGCGGTTAAAATTTCGCCCTCAAATTCCCAGGGCGTTCCGACGTCAATGGATTGCTGAAGAATTGCCCGAACCTGTTCACGGAAGTTTACATCCGTAAAAGCATCGAAAACTTCGTCCGCTTCCGAGACTTCACTGGTTTCCACCTCGTAAATGGCCTGAGCTACGGAAGAACGATACATTTTTCCCGTACTGACAATGTACTCCCAGCCGCCCACCCGGGCAATCTGAGCGGTTTGTTCCAAAAGCTCCTGCGTGCGTAGTAAGATATCCTCCGCTTCTTTCTGATCGGTGATGTCATCACTCATCCAGACAATTTCTCCGCTTACTTCGTGCCGGTTGGCCTGGGTTTGCATCCACACATAATGGCCATCCTGATGTCGCAATCGTTGAACCAGACGGGCTCTGCCCAAGGTTTGAGCCTGCTCCATTGCCTCCAGGGACCGATCAACATCCTCGGCATGCACAAAATCATCCAGTCGCTGCCCTAAACAGGCTTCGATGTCGTAGCCCAGCACACGCGTCCAGATGGGAGTCAGATAGGTAATGAACCCCCTGGGAGTGGTCATGTAAAAGATGTCACTCATGTTCGAAAGCAGAACCGACAACTCGGCTTCGGTTCTTACGCTTTCAGAAATATCACGTCCTAAACAAAGGACTTCAGAAACCGGACGATCCTGCCCGTCCGTTAGTCCAATGAACGTCCACTCGTAGGCTTTTAACTGGTTAGGGTAGAATTTTTTCGTAATAAAACGGTAAAGGGTACTTCAGGTTGTTGGATACACGCCTTATAAGCTTCCATGCCAACAGGAATGTCCGTTTGAATGACGTCTTCACTGGCAAAAGTACCCACTAAAGATTCGACGGATCGTCCTAGTACTTTCGCGTAATACTCACTTACAAAGGTGTACTTACCCTCCAGATCCGTTTTGGCAATGTATAGAAGTTCACTGTTGGTAATATACTGGAAAAGCAGAGATTCCTGGCGGGCTTTTAACTCGGCTTCTTTTTCTTTCGTAATGTCCACGTGCGAGACGAGCATCCGAAGGGCTCTACCCGTTTCGTCGCGAATGGCAATGCCCCGGCAGCGAATCCAGACGAGGGAGCCATTTTTGTGCAGATACCGAATGACGGCTTCAAACGGATGCGTAGAGTTCTCAAGGTGAGCCTGTAACGACTCTTCAACTAACTGAATATCTTCCGGATGGATCAGCGTCTGCCAGCCCTGAAAAATATTGGGGATTTCATTAACCTGGTAACCTAACGTTTCCCAAAAACTCTGGCTCATCCATTGATTTTCAGGGTTGATTAAATCCCAGGTCCAGATACCGGCTTCCTGAAAAAAATCAAAAATGCGTTCATCGCTTACCAGCAATTTCAATAATTCTTGTTTTAAATAGTGCATTTGGCGGGAACTATGCTTGTGTATACGCACTAAGATAAGTGTATTTACGTATATGAAATAAATGAAGGGAGATATTGTCCCTTTTTTTATTGAGTTCAAGTAGTAGATTCTTTTCAGGGTATAATCTGAATTATGAGCGAAGATTAACATTGACGTGTTGAGGTACTGGATGAAATGAATAAACATTGAAGACCTCACCTGGCGGTAGTAGAGCCAGAAGACGTATGCAACGATTCGTTAGGTTAGGACAGGTGTTTTACGTACCCAGGGGTGCAGGCCATTCCATCAAAAACACGGCTGATGCCAACAGGCGTAACTGATCGTACGAACATCAATAAAAAAGCTGTCTCCCTTTCAAAAGGAAACAGCTTTTATTGATGTTCGTACGAAAGAGTACTAGAAGATACCGATGTAGTGATTACCGGCTTTATTTACCAGTTTGGCTCCTTTGGTTACGGCACCGGATGTACGGTTCATGATGTAGATATTACCATCTTTTCCTACGGGAGTAATGGCAATGTATACTTCGTCACCGCTCACCAGAATACCTTGATACTGACCAAAATCAAGCCCATCTTCGTAGGGCAAATCTACTTTTGTAGCGGTTTTCGCGTTCAGGTCCAGACGAGCCACGTAACCCTGATCCGAACCATCCTGGCTATACAAAGCATACGCAATGCCATTGCCGGCATATTTCCAGCAATCGACGTATACGTTTTTCACACCCAGAGCGGCGTCTAAACTGAATACATACGAGTTGTCATATTCGTTGTTCTGGTTGATTTTCAGGATGTGCGAACCTTTCGAATCGCGTTGCGTCGCCTGATAAATGTTACCATCATCCGCTAAGAACGAGTTGTGGCTGCGGTAACCGCTGTTATCACCGAAACCTACCGTTGAAGTAATCACCTTTGGATTTTCCAGGGAAGGATAATCAACGATTACAGCTTTACTTCCCAGACGCGTAAAGTTTGATTCGGTAGTACCCGTGGCTGGATTTCTTTTCTGCATCCAGGTACCCACGATGAGTTTATTCTGAGCTTTGTTCAGTACCGGAGCATCCAGACGGAAAATCGTGTGACCCTGTAATTCTTCGGCCGCCGTTAAAGGAATCTGATACTGCTTGTAACCCGTAATCAGAACGTCCTGTAAGTTCAGAGCCAGGATCGTCGCGGTACCACGGAAATACGCGAAGGGAGCCGATGGTGTCGGACCGCTCGAAGCGTTGTTAGCCGTTGGCGTCGTTACGTTTACGGCGATACCCGTTTTGTCACCATCGAAAAGCTTCACCCAGCGTGGGGTTGCACTGGCGTATTGCGAGATGTTCACCGTTACATCTTCCTGCGTATATTTTCCGGCACCTTCTACTTTATAGCGGGCAAATTCTCCGCCGTTATCACCATTGTAAGCGATATTGAAAAGCGTCTTGCCATCTTCGGAAGCTTGTAAACGAGCGGTACGCGTTGATTTTACACCGAAACCGTTGTCGTAAACACTGATGGATACATTTGGGTTTTTAGCATCTTCCTTGCTTACGGAATACACCATCGTACCCCCGTTTCCATCTCCGGGCGTAGTGCCCATCAAGGCTCCCGCTACCGTAATCCAGCGGTCCGCGTTTGCATTGTCTTCTGGTTCAGTTGTGTTATTATCCTTACAACCCGTCAGGGCAACCGTCATCAAAAGACCGGCTAACAGGGAAAGATTCAGACCTTGTTTTCTCATGGAAGCGATTGATTAAAAATTGTTTATAGTGTAATTTAACTTCAGGTAAAAGGCTCGTCCGGGCTTCTGTACGGCAAAGTTGTCATACGCCTGACGGTCGAACATATTCTTGACGTCGGCACTCACGATGAAGCGTTTGTTAGAGAACATGTAACTCGCTCCCAGATCCTGGATGTACTGACGCGGGGTGCGGAAATCCTCAATGATCATCCAGGTGGTGTAAAACCGCTCTACGAAACGAAATCCGTAATACACATTCAGTCTTGAGTTTGACTTCAGCACATTTTTGAAGGAATACTGAACGGTACTGTTAATGGTGAAGAAAGGCTCATTGGGCAATTGACGACGGTAGTAATCGTATTCCCGACCATTCGGGTCGTACTGCATATTGAAGACCGAATTGAATTTTGAAGCACTCAGTCCAATGGTCAGATTATTGTTATAGATGTAGTTACCCTCGACTTCAAAACCAATCGATTTCGTCTTGCCCAAGTTTTCAAAAGGATCGGTTTGTACGGCATCGTTCAGACGCGGGTTCACCCGTTGGACAATCTTATCGCGGGTATCCCGAATAAAGCCGGACAGAGCAAAGTTGTACTTGTGTGAGCCGGATGTGTAGGTCCCGGCTCGGAAACCCACGTTGAGGTTGTTACTGACTTCCGGACGGATTCCGAAATTTTCCACAATGTTCTCGCCCGGACTACCAAAGACTTCATTTTCAGAGGGCAGGCGTACGGCCCGTTCAGCGGAAGTAAGCAGGTACAGATTAGGGATAACCGCGTAGGAAAGAGCTGCTCCGTAACCAGTTGTCGTTTTGTTACTCGACGTACGGTTCTCCCGCCGGTTATTTTCCACCAGCACGGGGTCCATGCGGTCGATTTTCTGTTGGTAATGTTTACCGAAAATGTTCGCTCGTAGCCTGGAATCCAGTGCTTTCAGTTCATACGCTACTGAAGTGATATTCTTGGACAGATTACGGGTTCCGATAAATTCCCGCTCCACGACGGATCGCATAAAATCCTGCTGATCCCGGTCAATGTTGTAGTAGATGTGGTTGACAACCAAGCGGTGGTTTTTGTGAAAATCATAGTTAACCCCCGCCCGGAAGGTCGTCACGTTTCGGTTGATGTGATTGATGGTAGGAGCCCCCTGCTGGGCACCGGTGGGACGCAGAATGGGTCTGCCGTCCAGGCCAACGCTACGTTCCCCGTACCAGTTATAATTCCATTTCACCGTATCCACAACCACCTGCTTCCGCATACTCGACATGCCGCTTACGGTTAATTCCAGGCCCTTCACCATGAAATTTTTCTTGCGGTAATTCAGGCTGAACACATGGGCTTCGGATTCCGTAAAACGTCCTTTGTAGGGAATGGACATGTACGTTCCGTGCTGCACTTCCTTGTAATCGCTGGAGCCATTGTAGCCAATGAAAAACTGATCGGCCCATTTTACATCCGTGAAACCCAGTTCAATCTGGCCGCCCACGGAGCGATAGGCATCGTTAAAGCGACGAGCCCGAACGTAATCATAGCGGCCATTCGGAAGAATATTCCGAACGAATTTCCCCCACACTTCATAATCATTGTCCGAGTAATTATAGAAGCCCGAAGCCTTTACGGTAAACCCACTTTTGGCCGACCGGTGCGTACCGCTGACATTGGCCTGTAGCGTGTTAAAGGAACCGTACGAAACCGAGGCCGTCAGGTTATTACTCATTCCTTTTTTCAGAATCACGTTAATGGCTCCGCCCAGAGCATCGTCCGACAAATGAGCCGGGATGACGCCCTTGTATACTTCAATTCGCTCGATTAAGGCCGGGGGAATGCTGTTCAAACTGAACGAAGCTCCGTAGGTGGAAATAGGAATGCCGTCAATAAATATACGTACCGATTCACCCGACATACCGTTCAAGTTGTAGGTGACCGCCGAACCCAGACCCCCGTTCTGACGAACGCGTACCCCAACGGTGCGATCCAGCATTTCGTTGGTTTGAAAATTGCGGGTGGCGACATCCTTGGTCTCGATTACGTTGACCGCAAATCCCTGGGTTTCCAGCTCTTTCTTCTCGGTTTTGTGGGTCACCTGCACTTCAGCCAGATCCTGGATGGCCTTATTAACGAGAACAGATACGCTGTGAGACGATTTATGAACGCTGAGTTTTAAACTCTTGGGCTGGATTTCTACCGATGTAATCAGAATTTCCTGATGTCCGTAGGGTACGTTCTTTAGCTCGAAACCGCCCTGTTGATCGGACATGGTTACCACATTGCTATTCTTAATGCGAACCGTAACATGCTCTACTCCGGTACCTCCTTCGAAATGAATGTTGCCTTTCACGGTAGCGACCTGAAGCGTACTGGTTTGAGCAAAAGCCAGACCACTGGCCAGCAGTAAGGACACCAGATAGATATATTTCATGCGTGGTAAAATTTCAATGGGATGTTATTTAGACCAAGACTAAATAAATAGTGCTGCGAAAATATAAAAACGGGATTAAAATTCCGAACGCCGTTTTTAAAAATGCTGAAGATTACAATGAAGCGAGTACGTAAATCGGTAGAGGCTGCTGGTCTGTATTTTAGGGTTTCATTCGTCCGGTGATGTACTTCTACGAATGGCCCATCTTATGAAATAGATACCCTTTATTTTAATTGTTTATACTGTGCAAGTCGTTGATAAATAGAATATTGTAATGGATAGTGAAATAATTGATACATTATTATACCCTAAATAACGTATAATGAAAGACGTAAACTTCTGAGAAAAGAGGCCTGAAAGGAACACGCTACTAGTCGTCACGGCAAGTAAAAAGTGAAGCAAGAAAACGATAGAAAACTTTTTATTTTATTCGTAAACGAGCTTTTATAGACTAACCTCAGTTTAATCTGTATTAAAATTTGTTTAATGATTTCTGCTGAATACTAGAGTTCAAACCCACTCGGATCGGTAAGCATAGCCTGCTTGACCAGGTTATTCCAGGAATTTCTCTAGAAACAGATAAGGTTGCATTCATTTCCCCGAGAGGCTTTGACAATAAGAGCGTTTTCTGAACCAATAAAAAAGCCCGGATTCAATTGAATCCGGGCTTT
>NZ_NMPS01000143.1:0-8656 GCF_002261125.1 Siphonobacter sp. BAB-5385
CGGCTTGAGCCCCAGAATGCGATTCCCGGAATGCGATTCCCGGAATGGAATTCCGCCATGGAATGTGATAGGACGGGGATTGGGCTTAGGTCGTCCATGAAGAAATTTGCTTGTTCCAAGTAGCTGTTAACAATCAATCAACAACTATTAACTGACAACAACCAACCCATCCGCCCGCCCATAGTACTCCAAATCTTCATCTTTCGCGTTCTTGTCGTATTTATACTCGAATAAATCCAATGTTTGGAATAATTCTGGGAAATAGCTTGTACTTTGAAGGCTTACGACCTCGCTATTTCCTCAGGAATGACCTCTAAACCTCTACTATTCTATTGCTTCTTTTGTTTGCTTAGTTGTGTATCTGTTTTTTCGAATCCGGTCTGGGCTCAGTCGGGCATTCGCGGGCGGGTTCAGGAAAAGCAGACGCCCATGGCTTCGGCTACCGTGCGATTGTTCCGACTGCCGGATAGTTCGTTCGTGGCCGGTACGCTTACCGACGAATCCGGTGCCTTCAGCCTCGCCAGTACGCCGGGAAATTATTTTGCCCGAATCGAATTCATTGGGTATCAGCCCGTAAAAACGGCGGCTTTGCAGGTACGCTCGCAGGCCCTGGATCTGGGCGTTATTCAACTGAGCCCTACCAGCAATTCCCTGAAAGAGGTGGTGGTACAGGCCGAAAAAAGTTCGATGGAGTTGACGCTCGACAAGCGAGTATTT
Source organism: Siphonobacter sp. BAB-5385 (assembly GCF_002261125.1). Taxonomy (NCBI): domain Bacteria; kingdom Pseudomonadati; phylum Bacteroidota; class Cytophagia; order Cytophagales; family Cytophagaceae; genus Siphonobacter; species Siphonobacter sp. BAB-5385. Next base: position 718 of record NZ_NMPS01000143.1, read on the forward strand.
AACGTCGGAAAAGACCTAGCCAACGCGGGCGGTACGGCCTCGGATATTTTGAGTAATGTACCTTCCGTGGCCGTGGATGTAGAAGGAAACGTAAGCTTACGGGGCAGTAGCAACGTCCGGATTCTTATTGATGGCAGACCTTCGGGACTGGTTAGCATCAAAGGGGGGAGTGGACTGCAACAGCTACAGGGCAGTGCCATCGAAAAAATTGAAGTCATTACCAACCCTTCCGCCCGCTACGAGGCCGAGGGGATGGGAGGGGTCATTAATATTGTGCTTAAGAAAGAACGGCAGGAAGGGATCAACGGCTCGTTCGATGTGATTACGGGACATCCGACCAATTATGGACTAGCTGCCAACGTCAATTACCGTCGTCGGAATCTGAATTTTTTCGTCAATTATACGCTGGCTTATCGGAATACCCCCGGTCGGAATAACCTGTATCAGGAAGTCTACCGGAATGATTCCACCTTCGTTTCCCGACAAAATTCCCGAAGCCAACTTAAGGGGATGAACAACAATGCCCGGGCCGGACTGGATTATTACTTCAGCGAAAAAAGCATCCTAACAGCGGCGTATACCTGGCGGACCAGCAAGGGCAAACGTTTCACTAACCTGGAATACCTCGATTACCAGTATCAAAGTCCCGAATTACTGGCGACCACCAAACGGACGCAGGACGAAACGGAAACCGAGCCCAATTCCGAGTACGTGCTTACCTACAAAAAACGTTCGCCCGTCCGGGCCACGAACTAACGGCGGATATCCGATACCTGGATAACTGGGAAAACTCCGATCAGTACTTTACCCAGCAAACGTTTTATCCCGGCGGTGGCAGTACCCCTTCCATTTTACAGCGGGCCTTGAACGATGAAACGGAAAAGCAATGGCTTTTGCAGGCCGATTACGTACAGCCCTTTGCCAAGGAAGGAAAGCTGGAGGCGGGGATTCGCAGTAGTTTTCGCGATATGACCAATAATTATTCGGTGACTCAGCGGACCGAAACAGGCTGGCAACCCCTAGAAGGCCTTACCAATAACTTCCTCTACGAAGAACGCATTCACGCAGCCTACGCCATTCTGGGAAATAAGGCCCACAAGTTCTCGTATCAGCTGGGCTTACGCGGTGAAATTACCGATGTGACGACTACGTTGAAACAAACCAATCAGGTCAATCCCCGGCAGTATGCCAATCTGTTTCCCAGCGTACACGCCACTTACGACCTGCCGCGTCAGCACGCCATCCAAGCCAGTTACAGTCGCCGGGTGCGACGGCCGCAGTACAATGATCTGAGTCCGTTTATGACCTTTAGTGACAGTCGGAACTTCTACAGCGGCAATCCGGATCTGAACCCGGAATTTACGCACGCCTTTGAAGTTGGGCATATCAAGTACGTCGAGAAAGGATCATTTACTTCCTCGCTGTACTATCGTCATACCGATGGAAAAATCATTCGGATTCGCCGGGTGGATGACGGCGGAAATTCAACCACCCGGCCCGAAAACCTGGCAACCGAACATGCGTACGGGGCGGAATTTACCAGTTCATTTTCACCAAAAACCTGGTGGAAACTTGACGGCAGCCTTAACTTTTTCCGGGCCATCACCGACGGTGCCAATCTGGACGCCACTTATCAAAGTGATACCTACAGCTGGTTTGCCCGGATGACCAACCGATTTACGTTCTGGAAAAATCTGGATGTGCAGGCCCGGGCCAATTACGAAGCTCCCCAGCAAACGCCGCAGGGAACGCGTAAAGCACTGGCGACACTAGATTTATCCATGAGTAAGGATATTTTGCGGGGGAATGGAACGCTGACGCTGAACGTACTCGACGTCTTCAACTCGCGACGCTTTCGTTCCATTACCGAAGGCAGTAATTTTTACACAGAATCCAACAGTCAGGGGCGATTACGACAGATTAATCTGACTTTGAACTATCGCCTACGTCAGGCTAAAAAGAAAACTAAAGGCCTGGATGAAGAGCAGGGCGGCTAAGCCCTTCGGTAGTATGGATAAAATCTGGTATCCTTTGGGCGTGTACTCGTAAACCGGAGCTTCCTGTGCTTCCGTTTTCAGTGTGTCAATAGCGGCCTCAAGGCCCTGCATCGTCGCGTACGAAGCACTACTACTGGCAATGACCTGTAAGTTGTCCGAAAGCATATCAAAACGGAAGTAACCGTTATTTTCGATACGCTGATACGCATTTCGGAATGAAGCCCGGGCTTTGACTGCCGTGATGGCTTGTAAGCAGCCATTCGGACTTAAAAAACCTTCACTGGAAAGAATCTGCTGACCCTGATCGGTAATGAAACTGAAGTAGTACAGGGCGTTAATATTACTGCGGAAAATCTCAAACTTGGCCATAGGACGGTGTTGTTAAAAAGTGTTTGGCGGAAACGTCCAACTGTGTTTTCTGATGTAAATTTTGTACTTATTTAAGCCAATTGGCGAAATTTTCGACGTATAGCATTTAACGTAGCATTTCAGGTACCTTTTTCAGGTTTTTTGGAAAGTGCTCATGTTTCATAGCTCTTTATTCCTAAGGGAAAACCGAAAAAACAGGTACGAACAGAAACCCCGCCCGGTCTACCGGGCGGGGTTTCTGTTCGTAAAGAATGCTAATGGTAAAAAACCTTGGTTGCCTGAAAAAAGGCCCTGGCAGTCAACGTAGACGTATATATGCCTTTACGTTCTTATGAATCACTGACGCAGCTTTCCCAGGTCCAGCTCAGTAGAGGGTGTTGTATCAGCCCGTACGCTGCGTTCGAGAAAATCCAGCGTAGTTTTCGTGAATTCTTCATTGCGAGCCGTCGTACAATCCGAAGGGACATACACTTCATAATCCCGCATATACGCATCCGAAGCAGTAAAGGCAATACAGGAATCCGTTGAAATACCGGTAAGGATTAAACGTTTGACCTGAAAATACTGCAAAAGCGTGGAAAGCGTAGTGGCGTAAAAAGCGGAATGTTTGGGCTTAAGGACAAAATAATCATCCTGATCCGGACGGAGCAGCTCAGCCAGACGTTGCCCCCGCACCTGATCGTGGAGCACGTGCTCAATAACCTCGTTAAAGTCCGACCGCCAGCGTCCGAAGTTATCATTGGCGTAAATAACGGGAATCCGATGTTGCCGGGCCTGTTCCTTTAATCTTACAATATTCCGGGCTGCCTGCTCAGATGACTGAACGAATTCTTCTCCTTCGGGAAATTCCAGGTCATTGATCATGTCAATCACCAGTAAAGCAACGGGAGACTGTTCGAGGACATTGCCATGTAAATCGGCATTCTTTTCACTCATAAGGTTGGATGGATTGGTGGTAGAAATTACTCAAGGCCTAAATCAGGCGACTTGCGTGGTGTAAAACCGTTTGCTAACACTTTTTTGAACAAAAAGAATACCAGCCTGATTCATTTTCGTAGGTATGGCCGGAAGTATCAAAAAAGGGCCTGACGGAAACTGTTAGCCATTTTAAGGAGCAGGAGCAGAACGAGGCTGGGGAAAATAATACCTGCTCTTGGATCGGCTATACGTCAGCGAAACATTTGGTGAATCCCGATTACGGTTAGCTGTATACGACTCTGACTGTGTGCGTTTTGTATTTAGACTGGAAAGGCTAATGATAGGCGTACGTTGGCAGCTTCAGAAAACAGGTACAGTTTTTTAAAAAATATCATAAGTCAAACCTTCTTCAAATCAAATCTTCATCCGGTGTCTCAACACAACCAACCAGTAACCGATCGAGGGTTACTGAACCGTCGATCCTTTTTACAAAGGGCTAGCCTTTTAGGCTTGGGAAGTATGCTCCTGGATTCATGCCAGGTACTCGATGACGTATTTCCTAATAAACCGTCCAGTGTACCCCCACCAACCCAGATAGCGTGCTGGGGAGATTCACTAACCTTTGGCAAAGGAGGTACACCTTATCCAACGGTGCTGGCAAACGAATTACCCAACTATACCATCAAGAATTTTGGAATTGATGGTCAGGTAAGTCGGGCTATTGTTGCCCGTCAGGGCGGAATTCCGGTCACGCTAAGCGTGGAAGGAAACGCATTTAACGGAGCAGGAGCCATAAAAGTAACCAAGCTATCGACGCAACTGCTGTCGACGGTTGCCAACAACCTGACCATGACATTAAAGGGTCGGGTAAACGAAGTGCCCTGTACACTGACCCGTACGGCGAAGGGCGGGGGAGAGGCTCAGGTAGAGAGCTACACCTTGACGCCCGCCGAAGCCAGTACCGTGTCCGTTCCCGCCGATTCGGTCTTTATTTCGGATGACGCCGTGGCTTATCAGTCGGCTCTTCAGGTCCTTTGGCTGGGAAGAAACGATGTGCCCGATTTTGATGGGATTGTCAATCTGATCGACAATTGTATTAACTATCTGCCGAATCCTAAATTTTATCTGGTATTAGGCATTCTGATGAGTAATCAGGAAACGAAAGGTACGGCTGGTTACAAGCAGATTTCAGATTTCAATGCCTTACTCCAGCGACGTTACGGCAGCAACTTTGTGCCCATGACTCCGCCCACGGCCGACGAACTGAAAGCCGTAGGGTATACGCCAACTGCCCAAGATCAGGCTCAACTGGCTCAGGATATATTTCCAGCGGGCGTTCGCTCGGATTACCTGCACCTGAACTCGCTGGGCTATCAGATCATCGCCCGCCGAATCAAGGACAAGCTAGTAGCTAAAAACTGGTACGTTCAGCAGGCAAAATAGCTGAACTTTCAAAACAAGGTTTAACACGAGCCCCTTCACAAGATCGTAAGGGGCTCGTGATTGTATGGTTATAAGAAGACAGAAGAAGCATCCGTCCAAGAATTACGCAAGTCCTTTTCCACCTAGTACGTTTACGGTCATGCCAGGTTCGGGGCGTTCGGCCAGCAAAGGCATGGCCCGCCCAATGAGTTCTCGTATGGCGGGTATCTGTAGAGAACGATCATGATCTTCCTTCGTATCCCAGACTTCAGTTATCCAAATCGTATCGGCATCTGTAACATCCGTACTGACCAAATACAACTGACAACCGGAGGCTGTATGCAGCAGCCGAGCCGCTTCCAGTAAAAAATCGGCTAGAGCTTGTCGCTGACCAGGCAGGGCTTTTAACTTTCCAAAAAGACCGTATTTCGTGATTGACATGTATAGGTAGATAAGTCAGCGGCGTGTGTAGCTCACTTTTGAATGTAAGTCCCTGGAAACATTTTTTTAAAATGGAAGGGAATACAGAAAAGCCGTTTGGAATCGTCCGTGGTATTACGTTTTCAACCATGAATATGAAGCGTACTAATCTGGCGGAAACCGAAGGTAATCCCGGCGATCAGATTAGTACACTTATCTTTCGTAATGTAGAAGTGAATGGGGTATTCGGAAACTTTAAAAATAAGTATTGCAATGTTACATTTGAAAAGGTAAAAGTAAACGGTACTGCTTTTGATGGTCAGTAGCTACGCAAACTTTATCTTTTCCTGAACATCGCTAGTTAGGGAAAGATTTCTTTATAAAAATCAGGTTTAAACAGCTTATAGAATAGTTTCCGGTACCATACGGAATAATACTTTCGTTTATACCGAAGAAAAGCGTGATGATTTTGCCGGTTTGCCCGGTATGAATCTAACAGGCGGGGAAGATCGAGGTGCATTTCACGGTATAAATCAATGTGTTTTTCGTAAATATAATGATAGTAAATAATGGATTTAGCGTGGAAATCGATATTATCCGTTAATGAATTTTTCTCGATGCGTTTACGATAATAATAAAGGGATTTATCAATTTTGTAAACATTTTTATTTTTTGATAACACCCGAATCCACAATTCCCAATCTTCAAGGCAAGGTAAATTTTCATCAAATTTCCCTGCCTTTTCGAAGGTTTCTGCACTAATCATAGCAAAAATGGGAATGGAATTCGAGATGAGTAAGTCATCCTTGTTGTAATCAATAATATGCCAGGGGCCAGTTCTTCCTTCGAAATATTCGGCGTTCGAATACACTAAATTGACATTCGGATGCTGAATAAAGGCGTTGAAATGTTCTTCAACAAATTCCTCGTGCAGCCTATCATCGCCGTCCAGAAACACAATAAACTGCCCGTTTGACCGATCAAAACCATAGTTGCGGGTAGCGGCCGGTCCGGAATTGGTTTTTGTATAAAGTTTGACGTTTTTGTTTGTACCCTGGATGTACTCAGAAATGATAGCGAAGGTTTGATCCGTAGAACCATCGTCTACTACAATGATTTCGACGTTTTTATAACTCTGTTTTTCAGCCGATTGAATGGCTTCTATAATGACCCGTTCGTTATTGTAACAGGGGATGATGATACTAATCAGGGGTTTAGTCGCTGTGTGGAACTGCCCGTGTGTATAATCCGTAATGGTGGCCAGCCAGTTCGTAAAGGAATATTTCGACCGGATTTTCTCGTCAATTTTTACGTAGGGACGAGCTAGAAAATCATCCAGTTCCTCCTTATTCTCTTCCGTTAAAATGAAGAAATTATTCGGATGATAAAAATCTTCGTCGACAACCGTAGCGTTCGTCGTAATTACTTTTTTCTGCAGCTTCAGTCCGTCAAAAATCCGGAAAGATAAGCCCTGGTGTTCATCAATGCGGAAATCCAGAATAATCTCCGTATTTTTTATCTGGACTAACTGATCTTCGTACGGATTAACTTTGTGCAGGCAATGGAAGTTTTCTTTAACGTATAAAGGGACTTTATCTTCGTCGTATAAATTATAAACAAAATCGAATTGTACCGGACTTATCTTTCTGGTAATGAATTTATGAAAATCGATAATCGCCTGGAGGCGGGAAGGATGGAATGAACTGATGTAATAGATTTTATTTTTGGTTTCAATATCGGGTAAATCGTCGGGATAATCGAAATAAAAGTTGGGCACGTATTGTACACCGTATTTCTGATATTTAACAACATCAGTTTTGTCAAAGGCGTAAAAACGATCGAATAAATGAACTTTAGGAAGAACTTCTGGATTCCTCGAAATACCGTCGTAATGAAATGAAATAAACTTATCACTCCTTTTTCTGGCTTCCAGTAGTAATTCTAAAGGGAAGAAATCCGCTCGGATTACTAATGTTACATCATAGTGATCGTACGTTTTTACGAGCGATAAACGCGTTTGTTGATTAAAATTATGCCGTAGGGTATTTTTATAGTTTCTATCTTTTAAGAAAGTCTTTCTAAAAAAGTTAGTCGTACGCTGACTGACATTTTTGTAGGTAAAAGGGTAAGAATTATTATGAATCACTACAACATCATACCCTAAGCTGATAAGATTTTTTTCAATCACCATGTATAATTGATAATCCCACGGTGCAATTAGTAAAAATCTTTTTTTTACGTTCATTTGAATGGGTGATAGGAATAAATGAGGATTTATATTTTCACTAATACCTGCGTATTAGTGAAAAATGAATTGAACTCCGGAAAATAAAGTAGCTACTAAGCGTATAGCATTACATAGAATACGTTGGGAGGAAAAGCGGAGTTGTAAGAGAACGTATCTGTTACTGGATAGGTCTTTTAGTAGCGAAATCATTTGTATGAGTAAAGTACGAAATACTTGCTTGAAATGAATTTTCCGAAGCGTTTCCCTGACGACACCTTTGCAAAAATGTATAAATTTATTTTTAGCCGCAAAACATTTGCATAAATAAGACCGGGCTTCAACCGATCAGTAGAATGCATGGAAGAAGAAGAAATCTGGCTGTACCTGTCTACTTAAAAAGCCTGGACAGGGTTTGTCTTTCAGGTGTTGCATCCTATTAGATATAGAGAAGGAGAGTTCTGGTAACTAGTGTTTCTATAACCCGACGCTTCGTAAGTCCCCACTATCGGTTCGCGTCATCCCACTTTTCCGCTCATCCTGACGAAGACACCATTCATCCCTGAAATATTAAAAAAACGGCCCTGAC
>NZ_NMPS01000144.1:0-470 GCF_002261125.1 Siphonobacter sp. BAB-5385
TAACCAGTTGTGCGGATTAAAAGGCCAAAGCATGTTTAAGGAGATTTAAAGGCCTATTGTTGTTCAAATTCAGCCAATTCAGTATTGTAATACCACTAATTTTAGAACAAATTCTGGAACAAAGTCCATTGAAGGACTTGGCATAGGAGCATCTTAGATGGAATTGGTCACATAATTGAGAGAAGAAGGTTTCTATTTTTTTTCTCAGACCCCGATAAAAAGAGTTCCAGGGTGACTTTTGATGTTTCATATTGCCTCTTAAAGGAGTAATCAACTCTATTTTATGATCTTGACGAAGAATCTTTTGTTGCCTTAAAGAGAGGTATGCTTTATCTGCAATTATCTGACAATTATATACTTGTAACTCTAATAAGTGATCTAAAAAACAAACATAATGCCAATGAGCAGGCGTAATTGAAACCAAGGCAGCAACCCCACGATCCGTTAACATTACTTGCAGCTTAAATCCG
>NZ_NMPS01000001.1:0-26969 GCF_002261125.1 Siphonobacter sp. BAB-5385
TCGGCAATGCGGTGGCCTAGAGCAAGAGGAAGTCAGGGGCGTTCGCGATAGAACTAAAAAACCAGCCGTCTCCGCGGCACGAAAAACAGTCTATTAAAATCGGACTTCTTATTCTATAAATTAAACCATCATAAAAAACACATCCAATAAAAGACATAAAAAAAGCCTTCGACCTACATCGAAGGCTTTTTAGCATATAAAAATACCTTATTGATTATTACGGAAACGCATCTCGTTTTCTTCGGCAATTTCGCTGGCTAACCGAGCTTTTTCCCGCTTGTTATTGACCCGAGCCGAAACGAAAATACTGATTTCGTAGAGCAGGAGCAGCGGAGCCGTTACCAGCAACTGGCTAAAGATATCCGGCGAAGGCGTAATGATTGCCGCAATAATCAGAATCACGATGAACGCGTGCTTCCGGTATTCCCGCATGAATTTGGGCGTCATTACGCCTACTTGCGAGAGTACGAAGATGATCATGGGTAACTGGAACGTGAGTCCGCAGGCCAGTACCATCATCACCAGCAAACTTACGTACGAGGAAATATCCACCTGGTTTTCAATGGATTCATCGATTTTAAAGTCAGCCAGGAAGTTGATCGCCAGCGGACTTACCACGTAATAGCCGAAAAGTACACCGCAGAAAAACAGGAAGGTTACCCAGAATACCGCTCCACGGGAGGCACTGACTTCGACGTCGCGTAAACCGGGTCTGATGAATCGCCAGAGTTCCCAAAAAGCGTACGGAAAAGCCAGCGATAGACCAATGAAAAAGGAATACGTAATGGCCATCATAAACTGACCTGTCATCTCCCGGTTAATCAGGATGAAGTCAATTTTTTTAACGCACAAATCGGGAGCACTTACCACTTCGGCGAATTCACAAAGTTTACGGTAAGTCCAGAAATCGGGGCGACTGGGAGCTAGAATAACGCCATTCCACAGTTCGGTTTTAAAAACGAAAGCTAAAACGGTAAAAATGATAATTGCTGCGAGTGCCCGGATGATGTGCCAGCGAAGTTCCTCCAAATGTTCAATGAAGGTCATTTCGCCGCCGCCTTCTTCCTCTTGTTCGTCCCAGTGTTGATCCAGAGGCATTGTATCTTAGTTAGTAGGTGTAATGATCAAATGTAAACAGGTTCGTGGGGTTACGCAAAACACAGACTGTACCTATAAACGTAAAGATCGTTTGAAGCAGTTTGTTTGAAGAAACTTCAAAGCCTTCTCAACTGTTTCAAACGATCTTCACACGTAAGCTGATTTTAACGGTACAGCGGGAAGTTTTCCGTCCAGGCATTTACCTTTTTCTTCACTTCAGCCAGGTAGCTGTCGTTATCGTTGTGGGTGAGTACGTCATCGATCCACTCCACAATTTGCAGCATATCGTTTTCTTTCAGTCCACGCGTCGTCATAGCCGCCGTACCTACCCGCATACCGGAGGTTACGAAGGGTGACTTGTCGTCGAAGGGTACCATGTTTTTGTTAACCGTAATGTCAGCTTTAATCAGCGTATTTTCGGCCAGTTTACCTGTCCAGCCTTTCGGACGCAGGTCAATCAGCATAAGGTGATTGTCCGTACCACCGGAGCTAATCTGGTATCCTTTATCGATGAAGGCCTGAGCCATCACCTGAGCGTTTTTCTTTACTTGAAGAGCGTATTCGCCGAATTCTTCCGTCAGAGCTTCACCAAAGGCTACGGCTTTCGCTGCAATTACGTGTTCCAGCGGACCACCTTGCGTACCGGGGAATACGGCTGAATCCAGCAGACTCGTCATCGTACGGAGTTCACCTTTGGGCGACTTGATACCAAAGGGATTTTCGAAATCTTTGCCAACCAGAATCAGACCACCCCGGGGACCACGCAGCGTTTTGTGCGTCGTTGTCGTTACGATGTGGCAATGGTCCATCGGATTATTCAGCAGGCCTTTGGCAATCAGGGCCGAGGGGTGCGAAATGTCAGCTAGTAACAAAGCTCCGATTTGATCGGCAATGGCCCGCAAACGAACGTAATCCCAATCACGCGAGTACGCCGAAGCTCCGCAAATCAGCAGACGGGGACGTTCCCGCAATGCAATCTCTTCTACTTTATCCCAGTCAATCAGACCCGTTTCCTGCTCAACACCGTAGAAGAAAGGCTGGAAATATTTTCCGGAAAAGTTAACCGGCGAACCGTGCGAAAGGTGACCACCGTGGGCCAGGCTAAAGCCTAAAATTTTATCACCGGGATTCAGGAACGAAAGGAAAACGGCAGCGTTCGCCTGTGCTCCGGAGTGGGGTTGTACGTTCGCCCAGCTAGCTCCAAACAATTCTTTCGCCCGATCAATAGCGAGTTGTTCAACCTGATCAACGACTTCGCATCCGCCGTAGTAACGTTTACCGGGCAGACCTTCAGCGTATTTATTCGTCAGAACACTCCCCTGAGCTTCCATCACCTGCTTGGAGGTAAAGTTTTCGGAAGCAATCAGTTCGATGCCGTATTCCTGGCGATGAGCTTCTTTCTCAATGAGATCGAAAAGTTGGGTGTCGCGTTCAATGCGGGAAGCGGTGACCGTTGACATGGGCAAAAAAGCTGGTTGTAAAAAGATGAGTCGATTAGCTAAAAAATTAGCTGAGAGTCAGCCAATTGTCCTTCTTAAGGACCAAGAAGGATAGCGAAACACAAAGGTACACCGGAAAGCTAAGCTTGCCAAATACCCGTGGGTTTCTTGCGGCTGGCTCAGTGTTTTTATAAACACGTTCTGCAATTTCCCGCTTATCGGCTACTTTTGGGAGTTTTCTGTCGGAATAGTCAGCCTTACAGCGTTCGAACCTTCAACAACGCCTGACTATTGTTTACTGAACATTGAAAAAAGCCATGTCTAAAGAAATTAAGGTTGGATTAATGACCCTCGTCTCGGGCGTCATTTTATATTTCGGATTTAACTTTCTAAAGGGTTCCGATTTGTTTTCTTCTTCCCGCGATTTTTACGCTCTCTATGATAGTGTAGACGGTCTGACGGCCTCTAATCAGGTGATGCTGAATGGGGTAGCCGTAGGGCGAGTAAAGGAAACCCGCATTCTTACCGATCGCAATAATAAGATTCTGGTGGTACTGACCCTGGATCAGGAAATTCCGCTGACGAACAATACCGTAGCCGCGTTGGGGGATAATGGATTGATCGGTGGAAAAGTCATTCAGCTCCAAATCGGCAAGGGTACGGCGATTGTGCCCGGCGATACCCTGAAGTCATCCAAACAGGCAGGTCTGACGGCGGCTTTACAGGATAAAGCCTTGCCCATCATGACGGATGCGGATTCGCTGATTCGTAACCTGAACGTAGTCGTTTCCCGCTTTAAACAAACGGGCGATGTACTGAATCAACTGCTTTCCAATGTGGATCAGACGGGTTTAGCATTACGGGCGACACTCAACGAGAACCGGAAAAATCTTTCTTCCATTACCGGAAATTTGAATCGCCTTTCGGCTCAGCTGGTTGAAACGGAGAAAAGTATTCAGCCCATTATGGCTAAAGCCAATACGTTTGCCGATTCACTCAATGCGTTACGCTTGGGTCAGACGGTAGCCAAGGCCAACCAGACCGTAGCCGAATTGCAGGCCATGTTACAGAGTTTGCAAAATGGTCAGGGTACGGCAGGAAAACTGTTGAAAGACGATCAGTTGTATACCAACATGAACCAGTCTATCAAAGATCTGGATAAACTGCTGGTAGACTTACGCCAACAACCCAAACGGTACGTACACTTCTCCGTATTTGGAGGTGGTAAAAAGAAGAATAAAGCCGCAGGTGATACGCTGGGCAATGGAGAAAAGTAAGCAGAGCAATACGGCTTATCCCTTTCATCCGTACGAACAAAGGCGCAAGAATAGATTCTTGCCGCCTTTGTTATGAGCTAACCTAAGATTAGGACTACTGGAAATCTCTACTGATTCAAAAACTCCACCATCTTCGCAACCGCCCGAGTTCGGTGATTGATGGCGTTTTTCTCGGCAACACTCATTTGGGCGAAACTGCGGTCGTAGCCTTCGGGTACGAAAATAGGATCGTAGCCAAATCCCTGTTCCCCCTGCGGAGCTTCCAGAATGGTTCCTTCCACAATTCCTTCAAACTGATAGATTTCTTCCTGAATGATGAGTGTAATCACCGTACGGAAACGAGCCGAGCGATCAGTAATGCCCTGTAGTTGGGTCAACACTTTCTGCATATTGGCCCGGGCATCCCGCGAACCGGAGTAAAAAGCCGAGTCAACGCCGGGTTCGCCTTGAAGGGCTGTGATCTCCAGTCCGGTATCATCGCCAAAGCAATCAACCTGATAATAATCGGCCAGATACTTGGTTTTTTGCAGCGAATTAGCCTCCAGCGTACGACCGGTTTCGGGTAATTCCTCGGTACAGCCAATGTCGGCCAGGGTTAAGAGCTGAATGGAGGGAGAGAGAAAAGCCTGTATTTCTTCGAGCTTATGACGGTTGTTGGTAGCAACTACTAATTTCATTTCAGTCATTCGGGTAAAGCGTATAAACGTTTTAAGCGGTCGTAATCCGGCTCCGGCATCTGAATCAATAACGGTTTTTTTACCGGATCAAGCCAGCGTAGAATTGACAGCATATCAGTCTCGGTCATGGCTGTACAGCCCGCCGTACCGTGTGTAGGATTTTCCCAAAGGTGCATAAAAATACAGGAACCTGCACCCGCTTGCGGTGAATCGGTATTGTAAGCAAGTACCAGACCGTACTTGTAATCAGGGATAAACATGCGTTCCGCCGATGTCCAGTCTTTACGTACGGAATCGGTATGGACAAGTTGATTGTAATGCCGGGAACGGGCATCGTCCACGCAGAAACAGGAACGATTGGTTTGCACATACGGCCAGTGGAGAGCAGCGGGTTTGGATTCTGTACCAAAAGCTGTACCCAGTCGGAAGACACCGGCGGGGGCTTTTCCATCGCCTTCCTGTTTATACGGGGGCGAAGCCAGCGGGTGCTTACGATCCCAGGCTAGTCCATTTTTTCCTACGACGACAGCCTGAGGTGGTCGTGCCTGCTTCCACTGCTGCTGAATCTGATTCCATTCGTAAGTACGCAATGTTCCGGTTACGCTGGTCAACGTAGGCGTCGTCACAACGAGCAATTGCTGCGTATCTAGCGTTTGGGCCTGTACAGCAGTGCTCCAGATCAGTAGGAGAAAGGCGAGTTTTCGCATGCGATAGACCAAAAAAGGCCATTCGCTGGTGACGAATGGCCCGTATATTATTTCTGAAATTTCGCTTTCCCTTCATCCAGGTACTTCACAAACGTTTCCACATTGGGTTCGTAAGCGACGGCTTTTACCAGGGGCTTTGCATCATTGTTTGGATCAATGAGTACGTAGAGGGGCTGAGCGTTGAAATTGTACTTGGCAATCTCAAAGTCCAGGTTCTGATCGCCGATGGTCGTTTTCTGCTTGCCATCTACTTTCGACGTGTAATGCTCGCTTTCGGGCAGTTCCGTTTTGTCATCCACGTACAGCGAAACAATGATGTAATCTTCCCGAAGTCGTTTCAGTACTTCCGGCTGACTCCAGACGGTTTCCTCCATCTTCCGGCAGTTCACGCAACCGTGACCCGTAAAGTCAATAAAGATGGGTTTGCCCACCTGCTTGGCGTAGGCGAGGCCTTCTTTGTAATCGAAAAAGCCTTCCAGGCCGTGGGGCAATTTAAAGAAGCTCACGTATTTCCGATCAGCCGGAAGTGTACCCGACGAAGCTGATGTACTGCTGGTCGGCGTATTATGGTGGAGGTTAAACTCCTGAGAAGTTTCGGGAGGTAACAGACCCGAAAGTGGTTTGAGCGGAGCCCCAAACAGGCCGGGGACCAGATAAACCGCAAACGAGAAAATAACAATCGCAAACAACACCCGGGGAATCGACACCCGATCCACTGGACTATCGTGCGACATCAATACTTTGCCAATCAGGTTCAATCCCATCAACGTGAAAATGACAATCCAAAGCGAAAGGTATACTTCCCGGTTCAACAGGCCCCAGTGGTACGTCTGATCGGGTACACTCAGGAATTTCAGGGCAATGGCTAATTCCAGGAAACCTAATTGCACTTTCAGCGTATTCAGCCAGCCGCCGGATTTAGGCATGGTTTTCAGGAAGCTGGGAATAAACGCAGCCACCACGAAGGGGAGAGCGAAGGCCGTACCGAAACTGATGTTCAGCAGGGCCGAATCCCAGATACTACCACTCGCCGCGAGAATAGCCGCAGTACCTACGATCGGAGCCGTACAGGAGAATGAAACCAGAGCCTGAGCAAAGGCCATAAAGAAAATACCACCCCAGCCACCTTTATCGGCCTGAGCGTCTACTTTATTCACAAAGGCACTGGGTAAGGTCAGTTCAAACGCTCCCAAAAACGAAAGTGAGAACAGAACGAAAATCGTGAAGATGAATACGTTGGGTAACCAGTGCGTACTGATGAAGTTGGTAAAACCACTTCCAAACAAAGCGGAAATCAGCGTACCAAAGAAGGCAAAAATGAGAATGATCGATAAGCCGTAGAAAAGGGCTTTCGTAATTCCTTCCGCCCGCGAATCCACGCGTTTGGTAAACATGGCTACCGTCATCGGGATCATGGGGTATACGCAGGGCATGGCTACTGCCGCTAGTCCGGCTAGAAAAGCCAGTACTAAATCGCCAAACGAAACACCTTTGGCGGGTTTGTCAGCGGCGGGTTCGCTAGTAGGAGCAACCGCAGGAGCGGCACTTTCAACCGTAGTGGTATTCGTATCCGTTGCTACAGCCGTGGTAGCGGGGACCGCCGTCGTCGTATCCTGAGCCGAAGCAGTCGTTGGGGGTGTCGTTGCTGGAGTAGCAGTGACCGTCTCGGTCGGTACGGCTATGTTAGCGGCGGCAATTACCTTGAGTTTGCTCAAATTAAAGTCACCATCATTGATGGGGATACACAAACCATCGTCCTGGCAAACCTGTCCACCAATGTTCCCTTCGAGTTTGGCTCCTTCCTTTAAAATTTTGACACTCTGGCGAAAGGTGGCCTTCCCTTCAAAAAAACGGACTTTTCCATCGAAAATCTCGTCCATTTTTTCCTTGGGCTTGCTCGTCGTCCGAAGTTTACCCACGGCTTCGTAGGCGTCATTTTTCTTGAGCTTGAGTATCGTGGGTAAAGGGCCTACGTCCGGATCCTGATCGGGCGAAAAGATGTGCCAGCCCTCATTCACGTCGGCTTCGACGAGAATATCGACGGTTTCACCCACTTTTACTTCATTTTTCGACAGGGAAAATTTCAGGCTATAGGGTTTGACAACCTGAGCCTGAGCGGCCACGGCCGTCCATATCCAAAGACTGAGAACTACTAATTTTTTCATGAAGAAGCTTAAAAGCGTATAATGGTACGAATACGAAGGAATAGAGTGGGGGCTCTTCAGTATTCGTATCGGGTCTGATGGTACCTGAATGATTCGGCAACGCAAAATAAGTCAGTATAGTTTAGTTTTAGGTATGCTCTAATCAGGCATATGACGCAATTGGTAGCAAATAATTGCCGGTGGATCGCTTAAGAAAGAAGCTTTTCGGGCTCGATGCCGTAAATTTGCCTTGCGTAAGGGGCAACTCTCGCAATTTTCTCTTACAAAAACCATAATGGATTTTCTACACCAGTTATTCGGCAATGATCTGGAAGCGGCCGGGTTTGTAATTTTAAATTTGATCCTGATTGAAAGTTTACTTTCCGTAGACAACGCTGCTGTACTCGCCACGATGGTCATGGATCTTTCGCCGGACCAGCGGAAGAAAGCCCTCAAGTACGGAATCATTGGTGCCTATATCTTCCGGGGAATTTGTTTAGTTGCCGCTACCTGGCTGGTGAAAGTATGGTGGCTAAAACCCATTGGCGGGCTCTATTTGCTGTATCTGTGCTTCAATTATTTCCTGAGTCGTGACAAGCCCCACGAAGAAGAACACATCGAGAAGAAGGATTCCTGGTTGTATCGCAATACCATTGGCTTACTGGGTAAATTCTGGGCAACAGTAGCGTTGGTAGAAGTGATGGATCTGGCTTTTTCAATCGACAACGTCTTCGCGGCGGTAGCCTTTACCGACAACATCTACCTGATTTGTACGGGTGTTTTCATCGGCATTCTGGCCATGCGGTTTGTGGCTCAGTCTTTCGTGCGACTCATGGAGCGTTTTCCGTTTCTGGAAGGCATTGCCTTTCTGGTCATCGGTTTGCTGGGTATGAAACTGATGTCTTCGGCGGCCTGTCACTTTTTCAAGGAAACGGCCATTTGTCACTTTATGGAAAGCGAAGAAGCGGATTTGTACGTATCCATTGCTACGGTCGTTTTATTTTTGGTACCCATTCTGACCTCCTGGTTATTCAATTTTCCCAAACGACATACGGTAGCAGATGAGTAATGTCCTGCAACCTATTTTCGTGACTTCAACCCAGATTATACGCAAAAAAGCATCCTTTAAAAATTGAGCGATCGTTTGCGGCCAAGCTCTGTTTTTTTGCATATTTGACAAATAATATTTGCCGCTTCATTCACAAACCAAACATCATTCTAAAATTTACTCCTAACGGAACATTTGTATGGCTAATATTTGGGTAAAAAAACCCCTGAAACAACTGTTGAACGAGGCCGAAGCCTCAGGCGAAGGCTCGCTCAAGCGGACCCTCTCGGCTGGAAACCTCGTGGCTTTAGGGATTGGTGCAATTATTGGAGCTGGACTCTTCGTACGTACGGCAGCAGCGGCGGCCGAAAGTGCAGGTCCATCGGTTACGATTTCATTTATTTTAGCCGCCGTGGGCTGTGCTCTGGCCGGTTTATGTTACGCTGAATTTGCTTCCATGATCCCCATTGCGGGATCTGCCTATACGTATTCGTACGCAACCATGGGTGAATTTGTGGCCTGGACGATTGGCTGGGATTTAGTACTCGAGTATGCGTTGGGAGCCGCCACGGTTTCCATTGCCTGGTCGGAATATCTGAATAAGCTCTTAGCGACTTTATTTGGCACCGAAATACCCTACCAGTGGTGCCATTCTCCCTTTCAGGTATCGGAACTGGGTACGCAGGGAATCATGAATATTCCTGCCGTATTCATCCTGTTCTGTTTAACCTTGCTGCTCATTCGTGGCGTACAGGAATCGGCTACGGTTAATGCCGTTATCGTCGTATTGAAAGTGGCGATTGTGATCCTGTTCATCGCTTTAGGCTGGCAGTACATCAACCCGGCCAACCACATGCCTTACATTCCTGAAGAAACCAAGGTAGTGGACGGAGCCGGTGTGTCCCATGACTTTGGTGGTTTCTGGGGGATTGTCGGAGGGGCCGGTACCGTATTCTTCGCTTTCATTGGTTTTGATGCCGTGTCAACGGCCGCTCAGGAAGCAAAAAATCCGAGTCGGGATATGCCCATCGGTATTCTGGTTTCCCTGGTGGTTTGTACGATTCTGTATATTCTGTTTGGTCACGTACTGACCGGTGTTGCTCATTACAGCGAATTCCGGACGGCTGGTAAAGAAGCCTCGGTTGTATACGCCATCCAGAAATACATGCACGATTATCAGTGGTTGGGTACGATGATTACGGTAGCCATTCTGGCCGGTTTCTCTTCCGTAATTCTGGTGATGTTGCTGGGTCAGTCACGGGTATTTTACTCAATGGCTAATGACGGTCTGGTGCCGAAAGTATTTAGCCAACTGCACCCGAAATTCCGCACGCCGTACCGCTCAAACCTCCTTTTCTTCGTATTCGTAGGCATCTTCGCGGCTTTCGTACCGGGTGATGTCGTAGGCGATATGACCAGTATCGGTACGTTGTTTGCCTTCGTTCTGGTATCGATTGGGGTGGTTATCATGCGTAAAACGGATCCGAATATCGAACGTCCTTTCAAAACACCTTTCTCACCCGTAGTTCCCATTTTGGGTGCTCTGACCTGTCTGCTGATGATCTACGGTTTAGGTCACGAAAACTGGATGCGTCTGATTGTTTGGATGGGTATCGGTTTGGTCATCTACTTCGGGTACAGTGTTCGTCGCAGTAAACTGCAACGCAAATAAGCAGGACTGAAACCGGAAATCGAACCGTTTCATCCGAACAAAAAATAAATTTGGGCGACGCAGATCATTCTGCGTCGCTCTTTTGTTATACGACTGAAAATCAATTGTTCAGGCCCGTTACACAAATAAATTTTGCCGACCATTCGTTATTCATCCGTACAAACACAATCTTGTACAGCAAAACATCCGCCACTGTATGCTTCGGCATTCTATTTTATGTATCTGACCACTATGAATACTATGTTACGTATGCAATCAATTTGGCTGCTTTGGGCCCTGGTTTGGGCCTGGAGCCCTGCCGGAGCAGCCGATAAACCTCTGGAGCAACGGGGGTATAATATTGGCGAGGCGGTGGGAGATTTTCAGCTACGAAATGTAGATGGAAACACGATACGCCTTTCAGATTTGAAAGGAAATAAAGGCGTAATTGTAGTTTTTACAACGAACCATTGTCCGTTTGCTAAAGCGTACGAAGAACGTATCATTGCCCTGGATATGAAATACCGCTCGCAGGGGTTTCCGGTAGTGGCCATCAATCCCAACGATCCGGCGGCGTACGAAGAAGATTCCTTTGATAATATGAAAGCCCGTGCTTCAACGAAAGGATATACCTTTCCGTACCTGCTCGACGATACGCAGAAAACGGCTAAAGCCTTCGGAGCCACCCGTACGCCACAGGTGTTTGTACTCCAGCGGCAGGGAGACAAATTTACGGTTCAATACATTGGTACCATTGATGATAGTTCTCAGGATCCCGGTAGTGTAACCAGACGTTACGTCGAAGATGCCGTTAATAACCTGCTACAGGGAAAGCCTGTTATGCTGAACGTGACCAAACCCGTGGGTTGTGCCATTCAGTGGAAAGAGGCATAAGATAGGTTCAGGGTCCAAAAAAAGGCTCGCGAGAATCATCGCGAGCCTTTTTTGATGGAAAAACGTAAAAGCTTTACAGGCGAATACCAAAATTTACGGCACTTACCTGAGGACCTTTACCCGCTTCAAACACGTTATTCAAATCATATTCGGCGAATACCGTACCTACGCAACGAAAGCCTACACTCATGCCTACGCCGTAACGGAAGTTATTCACATAGTAGCGACCATGATCGCGGTCTTTGCTACCCGACTGCGTTTTGGTTTTCGTATAGCTATCCAGTCGCATACCTGCGTAGCCACCTAAACTGATGTGGCTCACGGCTCCTTTGCGGAAAACGACCGTAGGCATAACGGGAATATTCAGATACGCGACGGTAAGTTTACTTTTAGCCAGGGGTACATCGGAATCCGTGAAAGAAACTTGTCCACCCGTAGTGCTAATGACCCGGTTTCCTTCGAGCATAAAGTTATTCCAGCTTACTTCCAGACCCGTCTTCAACGCCAGGGCGGCCTTTTGTCCATTAACAATCCGGAAGCGGTGCATGGCACCCAGTGAAACGAAGCGGCTACCTAAGGGACGAAGTTCGTAACCATTGGTCATTTGAGCATTTTTTCCGGCAAAGGTGTTGAGGCCCAGTGAAATTTCTAAGTCGCTCTTGTGGGCAGGCATCCAGGGTTTGGTCGTTGTCGAGACGGGTAAGGTATCCGTACTGATTTGAGCAAAGGCGGATAAAGCAGCAGTGGATAAAACGACAGTAGCGAAGGCAATCAATGAACGTTTCATGGCTATACGAGAATTAAGAGGTTCGTCAGTTGTTGGAATGGAATCCGTATTTTCGAATTCAAAAAACAGATGAACGCCGCAAGAAGAAGGTGACGAGAACCCGTATGAAAGGTATTTTTTACGGAAGAAGGGTAGAAAGAGCGGATGAATTTTGAAAATGTACGTATGACCAAAGCAGAAATACGACGGGAATTCCGGCAGCGTCGGCGAAGCCTGAACGATACAGATGTACTTATCCACACCCGAGCATTGTCCAATCAATTAATTCAAGCTGATTTACTGAAGGATAGTAAGACCGTACACGTCTTTTTACCCATTCGCCGACAAAAGGAAGTGGACAACTATATAGTTATCCACAATTTGCGTGAAAGTTATCCACATATCCACATTGCTATTTCCCGGTCGGATGCTCAGGCTCGCGAGATGGTACACTATCGGTACACGGACCAGACCGAAATCCTTGAAAATGAGTGGGGTATTCCGGAGCCCGTACCGCAATTAGGTTTACAGATTGCTCCTAAACAACTGGATGCCGTGTTAGTACCGCTCCTGGCTTTTGATCGTCGGGGGTATCGGGTAGGGTATGGGATGGGTTTTTACGACCGTTTTCTGGCCCAGTGCCGACCGGATGTACTGAAAATTGGCCTTTCTTTCTTTGAACCGGTGGAAAGCATTAGCGATGTGGATAACTTTGATATTCCCCTCACGCTTGCGTTACGCCAAAGAGTATTTGGAGGTTTGAAGGAAGTAGACCACATTTATAAGTTGGGATTTACTAAAAGAAAAATAAAAAAATAAGGCTTCTGTTTTTTCAGTCTGTAAGAAACCCCTTACTTTGCGGCCAATTCGACAATTCGTCACAGTGAACACTAAGAAAATTAAATAGAACATTCGGAGTGAGCGGGGCCTCGACCCTCGTTTGCCAGAATTGTTTTGTCGGTTTTCTCTCCTTCACGGTGACGAATTTTTTTATGCCCCTACCTCAACGCTGGCACGAAAATGGTTGTTGAGGATGAGCGTATTACAGAAATAGAATTCATTTTTCACCCTAATTTCTTTTTTACAAAACAATGAAAGTCGCTGTTGTTGGAGCCACCGGTCTTGTAGGTGGTGAGATGCTGAAAGTACTGGAAGAACGTAACTTCCCCATCACCGAACTCATTCCGGTCGCTTCCGAGCGGTCTGTTGGTAAAAAGGTGACCTTCAAGGGACAGGAATATACCGTAGTAAGTTTCGAGGACGCCATCGCTGCCAAACCTGCGATTGCTATTTTCTCGGCGGGTGGTAGTACGTCACTGGAACTGGCTCCCAAGTTTGCTGAAGCCGGTATTTTCGTCATTGACAACTCCTCAGCCTGGCGGATGGACCCTACCAAGAAACTGGTAGTACCGGAAATCAACGCTCACACGCTGACGAAAGAAGATAAAATCATTGCCAATCCCAACTGCTCAACGATTCAGATGGTGGTGGTATTGAACCCCCTGCACCAGCAGTACAAAATCAAACGGGTAGTCGTTTCGACGTACCAGTCTGTTACGGGTACGGGTAAAGCTGCGGTAGATCAGTTGTTTGCCGAGCGTAAAGGCGATGACAGCGTGAAAAAAGTATATCCGCACCCCATCGACCTGAACGTACTACCACACATCGACGTATTCCTGGATAACGGCTATACGAAAGAGGAGATGAAGATGGTAAATGAAACCAAGAAAATTATGGGAGACGACTCCATCGCAGTAACGGCTACGACGGTACGTATTCCCACGATTGGTGGTCACTCGGAAGCCGTAAACATCGAGTTCGAAAACGATTTTGATCTGGAAGAAGTAAGGGCTATCCTGGAAAAAGCTCCGGGTGTAGTCGTGCAGGACGATCCGAAAAACCAGGTGTACCCCATGCCGCTCACCGCTCACGGAAAAGACGATACCTTCGTGGGTCGTATCCGTCGGGACGAGTCACAAGCCAATACGCTCAACCTGTGGATTGTTGCTGACAACCTGCGGAAAGGTGCGGCAACGAACGCCGTTCAGATCGCTGAGTACCTGAATACGAATGAATTAGTATAATCAGATTTCAAACGTTAAAAGCGTTTAATAGCAATAGCCCAGGGTAAAACCCTGGGCAATCCTACCAAAGAAGGCGAGCCGATTAGTACCGGTTCGCTTTCTTTTTTTGCTTGTAGTCTAAACGGTAATGATAGGAAAGATGGGTAGCAGGTTTACGCAATTCATTGCCGAAAGTTAGCGAAGCGATGTGTTGTCGATACTGATAGGCAGCCACAAAACTCCGAATAGTGAACCATTGGGAGTTGTCATAAGGGTGTGAAGAGGTTCCGATACTATATTTCAAACTAAAAGAGCGGTCTCTCGCTGGATCAGAGCTGAATACCATTTCAGTAGTGGCCGCAATGGTAAACAGACTGGGTTGTCGGGCAATGTACCAGTTATCCTTACCATTAGAATAACTACCTAATCCATTAGGAACACTTTGCTGCGGAATGATTTGACGTAGTCGGGATAACTCACCGTATTCCCGGCTATATACCATGTCTACTCCAATAAACCGCCAATTTGTATTTTTTCCTAAGATGGCGTTTAACTGGGCACTGCCGCGGAAACCAAATCCGTAAAAGTTGTAGGTACCTGCATAGGCACTGGGTAATCGGTTGACTTGGCGAATCCCTCCAACCGTACTCGTGTCGTATTTGCTAAATGAATTAGGACTAATGGTATACTGCCCCAGATAGCCAAAGGTTCCATAGGACAATGTAGCTGCATTCCAGCTATGAGCCCTATTGAATTGTAAAAGTCCAAGTCGGTGCTGATCTTCTGTTTGACCGCCTTTTAATCCTTCCTTGTAGCCGTTCCCCCAAAGTACTACGCCGCCTACATAGGTTGCCGTATTGAGGCCACTATCTCGTGAAGCCATCGGTTTAGGCTGATAGATTAAATCATGGGCGTGAAGTCCTGCTCCCAGACGGTAATTGTACACGGTTGCACAACTGGCTAAGCCAGCAATGATGCCACAGAATAGAGTAATTCGGCAGAAATAAGTCATGATAGATGCAGGATAGGATTAGAGGACGAAACTACACGAAAGACCCTAAAAATTTCAAAACCGTTGGAATGGAAAGCATTTTTTAGACGTTACTGTCTGGATGGCCCCAACCTTCGGTTTCTGGTCATTTTTTAGTAGTTTCACTGATTCGAAACGGACCCACGTCCCTTCGGTTCATTCGCTTAACAAAGCCGCTCCGAACGCCATGAATTTTGAATTAACCTCTGAATACCAGCCCACGGGCGACCAACCCAAAGCCATTCAGCAACTCCTTGAAGGCATCCATCGGGATGAACCGGCTCAGGTACTCCTCGGGGTTACGGGATCGGGAAAGACCTTTACGGTAGCCAATGTGATCAAGGAGATCAACCGTCCTACCTTAATTCTCAGTCACAATAAAACGCTGGCGGCTCAGCTGTACGGGGAGTTCAAGCAATTCTTCCCAAATAACTCCGTCGAGTACTTCATTAGTTATTACGACTACTACCAGCCCGAAGCTTACATCGCTACGACCAATACGTACATCGAGAAAGATCTGGCAATCAACCAGGAAATTGATAAGCTACGACTTTCGGCAACCTCGGCCCTGATGTCCGGACGACGGGATGTAATTGTAGTGGCTTCCGTTTCCTGTATTTATGGGATGGGAAACCCCGAAGAGTTTCGTAGAAGCATTATGCGGGTGGGCGTCGGTGAAATCTATTCCCGGAATCAGTTTCTGTACCGACTGGTAGAAATTCTGTACTCACGAACGGAGGCCGAATTTACCCGGGGCACCTTCCGCGTAAAAGGAGACACGGTAGATGTACACCTTCCATACGCAGAATTTGGGTACCGCTTCGTGTTCTTCGGGGATGAAATTGAAGCCATTCACCGGATTAATCCGCAAACCGGAAAGAAAATCGGGGAAGAGAACCGGGTTTCTATTTTCCCTGCCAACCTGTTCGTAACCGGAAAAGACACGCTGGCCCGGGCCATGCACGAAATCCAGGACGATATGGTCGAGCAAATCAAATTCTTTGAGAAAGAATTCCGCCTGCAGGAAGCCGATCGAATCAAGCAACGTACGGAGTTTGACATGGAAATGATGCGGGAACTGGGTTACTGTTCAGGAATTGAGAACTACTCCCGGTATTTCGACCGCCGCCTGCCCGGCCAGCGACCATTCTGTTTGCTGGACTTCTTCCCGGAAGATTATTTGATGGTAATTGATGAAAGTCACGTAACCGTACCGCAGATTCGGGCGATGTGGGGCGGTGACCGCTCCCGCAAAGAAGCTCTGGTGGATTACGGATTCCGTCTGCCAAGTGCTCTGGATAACCGACCGCTGACTTTTCAGGAGTTTGAAGGCATGGCTCCTCAAACGATTTACGTATCCGCAACGCCGGCTGATTATGAGTTGCGGCGAAGTGAAGGGGTCGTCGTCGAGCAGATCATTCGTCCGACGGGATTATTGGATCCTGAAATTGAAGTACGGCCCAGTATTAATCAGATTGATGATTTGCTGGACGAGATTCACGACCGTATTCGCCGGGAAGAACGCGTACTGGTTACGACGCTTACGAAGCGGATGGCCGAAGAACTTTCCAAGTATCTGGATCGGGTTGGCGTAAGGTGCCGGTATATTCACTCGGAAGTTAAAACCCTCGAGCGGGTAGAAATTCTTCGCGAACTACGGCTGGGAATCTTCGACGTACTGGTCGGCGTAAACTTACTTCGCGAAGGTCTGGATTTACCGGAAGTATCCCTAGTAGCCATTATGGATGCGGATAAGGAAGGATTCTTACGGGACATTCGTTCGCTGATCCAGACCATTGGCCGGGCCGCCCGGAATGACCGCGGTAAGGTGCTCATGTACGCCGATCGTATTACGGGCTCCATGGAAAAAGCCATCAATGAAACCTCGCGACGCCGGGCCCTGCAAATGGAGTACAATGCCGACCACGGGATTACGCCGCGTACGGTTCGTAAGTCGAAAGAGTCAATTATGGAGCAAACCAGCGTAGCGGACGTGATGGGTAAACCAACGAAGAAATACTACGTGGAACCCCAGGAACTTTCGCTGGCCGCTGACCCGGTCATGGCGTACATGGATAAAGATGCCATCAACGAACGTATCAAGCAGGTACAGAAAGAAATGGAGCAGGCCGCCAAGGAGCTGGACTTCCTCAACGCTGCCAAACTTCGGGATGAAATGATGAGTTTGAAGAAGATGTTATAAATCCCAATAATCGGTTAGTTTTGAATCCGCTGGCGACGATCTCACCAGCGGATTTTTTATAACCTACATCTTATGTCACAAACGGGTTTTCTTCCCTGGGTAGGGGAAAAGTATAAGGAAAGTACACCACGTATTCTAATCTTAGGTGAATCGCATTATGGGAAGCCAGAGGAGTACTCGGAAGATTTTACGCAATGGGTAGTTAAAGAATACGCTATTGATCCTGAAAAGAGATTACGATTTTTTACGACCATTGCTAATACCATTACTGGTCACTCAGGCTGGATGGACGATGAAAAGCGTCAGGAGTTCTGGCACAGTGTAGTTTTTTACAATTATGTCCAGGAATTAGTTGGAGCAGGTTCAAGAATCCGGCCGAGTGAAACAATGTGGCATCAGGCCAAAGAATCCTTCTTTTCTACATTAGATCAGTTAGCTCCTCAAATCGTCATTGTATTAGGCAAAGAACTTAGTTGGTACGTACAGGATGCATTAAAAGAAAGATCTTTTCCAGACATTCATTTCTGCTACTGGGCTCATCCAGCAGCTCCTAAATATTTCAAAAGAGAAGAGTACTTCAAGGAAATCCAGGAAGTTAAAAGTCGGTTTCAGTAAACGTGAACAAGATCCCGGAAATCTCAAACTTCCGGGATCTTGTTTTAAATAAGTCCCTAATTCGTTGAGTACCGACTGCGGGCCTTTACAATTTCTGCCTTGTACATATTGGCCCATTCGGCCAGATCAATCATGCGTTGGAGTAAGCTTTCGCCCAAAGCCGTAAGCTGGTATTCCACCCGGGGCGGAACTTCAGCGTAGATGTGCCGCTGAACCAGTCCATCTTCCTCCAGACTTCGTAGCGTAACCGTTAACATTCGCTGCGAAATATCACCAATCTGAGCTTTCAATTCATTAAAACGAAGCTTACCCGAATTACCTAAGTGTATGATCGTCAGGTAAGACCACTTGTCTCCAATCCGATCCAGAATACCGCGAACAGGGCATACACCTAGGTCATCGGTCTTGCTGAAAATTTTTTCTATCTTTTCCTGAACAGGAGTTGCCTGACTATCAACAATAGTTACTGTCATGTGCCTTAGTTATTGAAAAATGCCTTCTTGTTACGTAAAAACCCTTGATTTACTTTTGAGTTATTAAAAGTAACTAAGGAAACAAAAATAACTAATTGCTATGAAAATTGCACTGATTGGAGCAAGCGGTTTTGTCGGAACAGCCGTATTGTCGGAAGCTTTGAACCGGGGACACCAAGTAACGGCGATTGCTCGTAACCTCGAAAAAATTACGAATACTTCAGATGATCTCATCCTCAAGACGGGGGATGTAATGGATTCAGCGGAAGTACAGCAACTTGTGGCTGGAACCGACGCCGTAGTAAGTGCCTTTAATGCGGGTTGGACAAACCCTAATCTGTACGATGACTTTCTGAAAGGATCACAGGCCATTCTCGACGGTACGAAAGCTGCGGGTGTACCCCGTTTACTCGTAGTAGGTGGAGCCGGAAGTTTATACGCCGCTCCGGGCCTGCAATTGGTAGATACGCCTCAGTTTCCAGCGGACTGGAAAGCAGGAGCGACGGCTGCCCGCGATTTTCTGAATGTCATTAAGAAAGAAGAAACGTTGGACTGGACTTTCCTAAGTCCGGCTATTCAACTGGTTCCGGGTGAACGGACGGGTCAGTACCGCACGGAACTGGATACACCCGTTGCGGATGAAAAAGGAGAAAGCCGAATCACAGTGGCTGATTTAGCCGTAGCAATTGTGGATGAACTTGAAAACCAACAGTTTTCCCAAAAACGCTTTACCGTAGGGTATTAGTAGTTAATACCGATAAAGGTTTAATTATATCCAAAAAAACTGTAAATGTTACTATCCATCGAAGATATAAAAATTAGTCGTGGTTAACGTTCAACTTTGTATCAACAATAAGGCGGAGGTGGCGACCTGAAGCTTTATTGTTGATACAAATTCAGTAACGTGACACCAAGGCGGTGGAGTCACATTAACTATACGGACCCCTCGATCCTTCTGGGAACGAGGGGCTTTTCTTTGTATAAGATATTGATTGTTAGAATACTAGATAGGCGATAAAAATGCTTATACTAATAATTAAGGCTTCAAGTATCCACGCTCCCAGCGAATGCTGACTTTGAGGCGTGTCTAATTCTATCAAAGATTTATGTTTAGACTTAGATGATTCGGGTGAGAACATTTCCATACAGGTGTGCGTTTGGATGAAAATTAGCGGGTACTGATGACTACTCAAGAGCCAGCGTTTTACTAATCAGGTCTATACCGTAAGTTTTAGGGTGGGTATGCTTCCCATATCTACTTAGTACGCCGAATGCCTCTACTGCGTTGCAGTCAGGAAAAAGGATCACGTTATTTTAAGGATACGTTAAGTGTAGCTTATTGAAAATCAGTAAAATTTGTAGAGCGGAAAGAGTCGAGATTATTTTTTAGGAGAATTTTATCGGTTGGTTGCAACGGCCAGACAATCCTTCGCGTACAGATCCATTGAAGAACCTTAACTATTAGCTGATTTTGTTTTCCGGAAAAATCATCCTTCACTGATGATGACCTCGAAGGGGTTATTCAGGCCTGTTTGTTAGAAGACAAGCGGGCCCAGCGGGTGCTTTTCCAACAGTATTTCAGTTATGCCAAAAGCATTTGTTTACGGTACTCATCGAGCGTAGAGGAAGCAGAGGAAATTTTAAACGAAGGGTTTTTCAAGGTTTTCAAAAACCTGCATCATTACGATTTGCAATTGCCTTTCAAAGCCTGGTTACGGACCATCATGGTCAATTCGGCCATTAGCTATTTCCGAAAACATCAGAAATTTCATAGCGAAATTGGCTTTGAATCTTTTCCGGAACCGGCTCTGGATGATGACGTAGTCGAACAGATTGCGGCGGAGGAAATTTTAGAACTGGTTCAACAACTCAGACCTATTTATCGCTCTATTTTTCTCATGCACGTGGTGGATGGGTACCAGCTTCGTGAAATCGCGGATCAACTGAATTTAAAGGAAGGAACCGTACGCTCGCATTTTGCCCGGGCTCGCGTGATCCTTCAGCAACTGGTTATTGAATCGTATCCCCACGTCGCTCAGCGAAATTGGGGAAATACATCTTTACAATGAAAACGGATCGTTTCAATGAAGCCATCCGACGAAAGTTGGAGGGAATCGAACCGCCATTCCAGGAACAGGAGTGGGCGAAGTTTCAGACGTTTACCAAACAACAGATGCCTGCTTCGTGGTGGGTCCGGAGCGGAGCTAAGTGGATTGGCTACGGAGCTTCTGGTTTAGTAGCTACGCTGCTCATTGTGACCAATATCATTCAGTATCAGGAAAATAAAAAGCTTACCCAGACGGTAGCAGAGTTAAGAAAAGAAGTTCAACAAACGAAAGAAATGCAGCGGTCAGAATCGGCGGCTGTTCAGACCCCAGCCTATGATTCATTTATACCTTCTGCTAACACCCCTGCTGGTCCAGCCGTTTCTGACTACGCTGAAAATGAGGTGAAAACCAACATTACGAAGAAAACAAATGAGGCTACGATAACTCATTCCCAAACCCGGCCTGCTTCTGGATCGCAGGAAAAGGAAACGACCGATGTAGATCCTACTTCGTTTAAAGAAAACCGGCAGCAGCGTGAAGCGGTTGCCACTGATGTTCGTATTACGGAGTCGATGCGTACCGCTTCCGGTAAAATCATCCGTTCTAACCAACCTCTGCGTAACCAGACAGAAGGTGCTCGTGCGGATGTTATGACCTTGGGTGTCGAGCATCCGTCCTTTGTTCGTACACCAAACTCGTCCGGAAAAACGAAACGAAGCTCGACTCGGGAAACATTTCCAAGTGATTACGGAAATGAATTAACGGGTACCGAGAAAAAAGGATCAAAAGAACCCGTTGAAAGCGTACCTGAAAATCGTCAAAATTTGGTGGAAGCTGCCCGACTGCGGCCCCGGTTAACCTTTGACGTTACCTTACCTCCGTTGCACTCGCCTGTAGCAACGAGGAAAAATTATAAATGGACGAATTACGTACCGACCACGGAGAAAACGGAAAAGGTAGCGAAAGCACCCAAACTACGACTTCCCCAAGAAAGTACGGTAGCTTTGCGAGCTGGTGCAGGTGTGGACATAGAAAAGAACTTTCTTGGGAAATCACTGGCCGCGGGCGTAATCGTAGGCAAACACTGGGGCCTTTCACTAGGCTTAAGCTGGGGAACGGTAGAAGGACCCCGATACCGGGATGAAGTCGAATGGGATCATAAGAAAAATCAGCCTCCCCGGAATTTCAGAAAAGAGCATAAGATTATCCTGCCGCCGCAGCTATTTAAAATCAAAAATATCCAAACGCAGGCTTCGGTCGTACGCATGCCCATTGAACTGAATTACCGGGTTCCGCTGAAACAGGACTGGACTTTATTGGCAATGGCTGGCAGTACGCTGGATCTGAACGTGACGCAACAACTGCAATTCGATGTAGTCAAGAACGAATTTCCTTTTGCGAAAAGTCAGATCGATTTCAAGCCCAAGGAACCCGTGCTAAACAATGTTAATGTGGGCGTAGGCATTGAAAAACGCTGGAATCATCTGGTCGTACAAACTGAAGCGTATCTGGCTCCATCCCTGGAAAATTGTTCGTATCGAAAGGAGCAGACACCCGCAGGCTTACGAATTCGAGCCTTGTACCAGTTCGGAAAATAAAAGGAAAGGCCTGCCGTACTCACGGCAGGCCTTTTTGCTGCTTACGGTGACCCATCATTGCGAGTAAGGGGAGGATTCACGACCTTTCGACTATAACCTCTTCTTACTATGAAAAAGTACTGGCTTCTACTAATGGTCTCCCTGACCTGTACCCTGACGCAGGCTCAAACAAAACCCTGGAATGGTCTGGACGTCGGTTTATCTAATCTGTATCGCCTTTCTAACGCTCAAACCCGATCCATCAGTCCCGAAAACTTTACGGGTGAACGCGGTAAAGGTGCCATGGCGGATACCTCCGACCAACGGCCCAATCAGGCCAATGCCCGTCGTGAAGCCCGCGATCTGGGCCGGGGCTGGAAAGTCAATCCCTTTGTTATCATTCAACCAAAGCAGGTGTTCACTCTGGCCGAAATTACGGGTTCGGGCCAAATCCAACACATTTGGATGACGCCTACGGGCAACTGGCGATTCAGTATACTCCGTTTGTATTGGGACGATGAAACGACGCCCTCCGTGGAAGTACCCGTGGGTGATTTCTTCGGCATGGGTTGGGGTGAATACGCTCCGCTCAATTCATTGGCCGTTACGGTTAATCCAGGCAGTGCTTTTAATTGTTATTGGCCCATGCCTTTTCGAAAGAAATGCCGGATTACGATGGAAAATCTCGACGAGCGTGAGATGCGACTCTACTATCAGGTCGATTATACACTAACGGACGTACCCGACGATGCGGCGTATTTCCACGCTCAGTTCCGCCGGGCGAATGGTCATCCAACGGAGCAGGTCATTACGCTTGTCGACGGTATCAAAGGAAAAGGGCAGTACGTAGGCACCTATCTGGCCTGGGGCGTACATAATACCGGCTGGTGGGGTGAAGGAGAAATCAAGTTCTACATGGACGCAGATAAAGCGTTTCCCACCATTGCCGGTACGGGTACGGAGGATTACTTCTGTGGAAGTTATAACTTCGACCGGGCGGGCAAGTACGTCGAATTCTCAACGGCGTACGCGGGGCTTCTGCAGGTAATTCGCCCCGATGGGACCTATAAATCCCAGCAACGGTTTGGGCTATATCGCTGGCATCTGACGGACCCGATCCGTTTTGAGAAAGACCTGAAAGTAACGATTCAGGATCTGGGCTGGCGGAGTGAGGGTCGGTATCTTCAGCAGAATTCCGATGTAGCAAGCACCATTTTCTGGTATCAGACCGAACCACATGCGGCATTCCCCCGGCTACCGGATAAGAACGCTTTGGAAATCAACTAGCAGGCGTAGTATAGATTTTTAGACCTTAGCATTCATTCATCATACAGCTGCCTATGAGAACGGTTATTGGAGGAATGTTTATCCTGATCGTCATGATTTTTTATCCCGATAAAGGAAAATTTCGTGAACAGAAAATTGCCGCAGAACGCTATGAGTCGGTCGGTGTTTTCGACGTCAATGGCGATAAGAAGCCTGATTTGGTCTCGGGAGCCTGGTGGTACGAAGGTCCGGAGTTCAAAAAGCGTCATTTCATCGGCGAGGTAAAAACCGAAGGCGAATACTACGATGATTTCTCAACCATACCTTACGACGTAAACGGAGACGGTCGTATGGACTTTATTACCGGCGGCTGGTGGGGCAAGTCGATTCGCTGGCGGGAAAACCCCGGTAAGTCGGATAAACAGTGGCCCGAACATGTGATTGATAGTTGTGGTAATGTAGAAACGACCCGAGCCTGGGACATTGATGGGGATGGTACGCTGGAAATCGTTCCGAACAATCCGAGTCAGGCATTGAAGGTATACCGTTTCAACCGGGATAAAAAGACCTTTACTCGTCATATAATTTACGAAGTGCAGGGCCATGGATTGGGTTTCGGTGATGTGAACGGCGATGGGAGAGGGGATTTTATTTTATCCGACGGCTGGCTGGAAGCTCCCGCCAAACCCTTTGAGCAAGCCTGGACCTTTCACCCCGATTTCAAGCTGGGGTCGGCCAGTGTACCCATTCTGGTAGTAGATGTAAATGGCGATGGGCGGAACGACCTCATTGTGGGGCAGGCTCATGACTATGGGCTCGACTGGTACGAACACAAGATGGATGGTGACCGCCACATTTGGGAAAAACGCTCGATTGATTCAGAACATTCACAGTTTCACGAAATGCACTGGCGGGATATTACCGGCGATAGTAAGCCCGAGCTGATTACGGGTAAACGATACCGGGCTCATAATGAGAATGATCCAGGAGCTGCCGATCCATACGGCATGTACTACTTCACGTGGAACGGTAGCAAATTCGAGAAGAATATCATCACGTTCGGACCTTTTGGGGAAACCAAAGGAACGGGCATCTATATGGTCGTACAAGATTTGAATAAAGATGGTTATCCAGAACTCATTACAGCCGGGAAAGATGGACTTAGCGTTTTCTGGAATGAACGGTAATGGAGCATAAAGGGGCTAGATGCCCGGAAATTGCGATTTTTCGATCTGATTAAGTCCGTATCGTTTGGTGATTTGCCGCCTGGGCTGTTTGTTTGCCTGTCCAATGGACCGCCCTGCGTGGGGTCGCCCAACACTGACAAACTATAAACGACGCATACGAAATGGAAGCTGCTTACACTGTCTTTTTATCTATTCACTCCTGGCTTCGCTGGGTGGTGCTAATTCTGGCCGTATTAACCCTGGCCCGGTCAGCTCGGGGTGTCTCCTCCCGAAGTCTGTATACCGACGCGGATCGCAAAGCAGGTTTGTTTTTTATGATCTCCTGCGACGTCCAGTTACTGGTAGGTTTAGTACTCTATTTGGGATTGAGTCCGGTTGGGTTAGCGGCTTTTCAAACAGAAGGACTTAATCCGATGAAAGAATCAGGTATTCGCTATTACGCGGTTGAGCACATTGCTATTATGATTGTTGCACTGGCTTTGGTGCACATTGGGTATAGCAAAGCAAAGAAAGCGACTTCGGATCTGGTCAAGCATAAATCCTCCCTTATTTTCTTCGGTATCGCTTTAGTGCTGATGCTCAGTCGTATTCCCTTCAGTACGCGACCCTTATTCCGATTCTAGTGAAATAAACCAGCAACAATACCAACCTGCCAGCCGTTTAAGTTGGCAGGTTTTTTTTGTAATAATTTTAAAAATACCTCGACCAGACGAACAAACTGATGGTTTTTTTGCTTATTTGTACAATATTATATAAGCATAATTCTATTTGTTGATTTCGCCTACGTAAAAAACTTTGATCAACCTATGAATAAGTGCGTCTTTTTAGATCGGGATGGTGTGTTAAACCAGGATAGCCCGAGCTATCTATACTGCGTAGATGAACTCATTATAACGGACGATACCATCAAGGCACTGGAGCGATTAAAAAGTGCCGGTTATCTACTCATTGTGGTTACGAATCAGGCTGGTATTGCCAAAGGATTATACAAGCGGGAGGATGTCATGAAGTGTCATGAACACTTACAGGAAAAATGCGGCCATTTGATTGATGCCCTGTATTTCTGTCCGCATCACCCGGATTACAGCAGTAATTCGCTATTACGGAAACCCGATTCGCTGATGCTGGAAAAAGCCATCGCCAAATATCACATTGATCCAACCCAGTCCTGGATGATTGGTGATCAGGAGCGTGATATTCAGGCGGGCCATAAAGCCGGTGTACGGACGATCCGTATTGCGGACCCTGAGACCCAATCCAAAGCAGAGGCCTTACGAACCAATCTTTGGGAAGCTTCGGCTCTGTTGGTAGGCTAAAGAGGATATATTTTCTTTTGAGAACAAAAAAGGTGGGGAGCGTTTCAATTTCCACTATTTTTGCTCATACTAATGTATTCTTTCTAATGTCAGATTCAATTCGTCAAATTCCATTACACGACGTACACGTAGCTTTAGGAGCCAAAATCGTACCCTTTGCCGGGTTTGAAATGCCCGTTTCCTATTCCGGTTTAATTCAGGAACACCTGGCGGTACGAAATTCCGTCGGGATTTTCGACGTTTCGCACATGGGTGAATTCCGGGTACGAGGAGCCAAAGCTCTGGATTTACTGCAACGGATTACCACCAATGATGTTGCCGCTTTGTATGATGGTAAAGTCCAGTACTCCTGTCTGACCAACAACATGGGTGGTATCGTAGATGATTTGTTGATCTACCGTCGGAAAGAAGACGACTACTTTGTAGTAGTGAACGCTTCGAATATCGAAAAAGACTGGAACTGGTTTCAGCAGCATAACACCGAGGGAGCCGAGCTTGAGAATGTATCGGATGAATACAGCCTGTTTGCTGTACAAGGCCCCAAGGGCGTAGCAACGATGCAGAAACTAACGGATCTGAATCTGGAAGAAATGCCTTACTATTCCTTCAAGGAAGGTACCGTCGCGGGAATCGAAAACATTCTCATCGCAACTACGGGTTATACCGGAGCGGGTGGCATGGAAGTATACGTACCTAACGACCAGGCAGTAGCCATGTGGAATGCCATCATGGAAGCTGGTGCCGAATTCGACATTGTACCCGTTGGATTGGGAGCCCGTGATACGCTGCGTACTGAAATGGGCTATTGTCTGTACGGTCACGACATCGACGACAGTACTTCACCCATTGAAGCAGGCCTGGGCTGGATTACAAAATTCAACAAAGAATTTACGTACAGCGATTTTCACAAGAAGCTGAAAGAAAACGGTGTTACTCGTAAGCTGGTCGGTTTCGAGATGATTGATCGGGGTATTCCACGGCAGCACTACGAAATCATGACAGCCGCCGGTCAGATCATCGGTGAAGTAACGTCTGGTACGCAATCGCCCAGTCTGAACAAAGGAATCGGTATGGGCTACGTACAAACGGAATACAGCAAAGTAGGCACCGAAATCTACATTAACATTCGGAATAAGTATTTGAAGGCGGTAGTCGTGAAGTTGCCGTTTTTAAAGTAAGGTTTTGGGTACAATAAGAGAGGCTACTGTTTTGAAAATCAGTAGCCTCTCTTATTTTTGTTTCTATTAGGAATAGATAATTCAAATGGAATTATGAAAACGGTCCTCTTAACCTTGACGATTCTGTCTACATTCTTAACGGTCTTCCTGTTAAAAACAGGCTATTCTTCGGGGGTATTGATTATCCACTGCTTTATAAGCTTGGTACTACCTGCATGGTATCTCCGAAGAGCAAATACGATTCGACCTGGAAATAAATAAGTCGATAAGTATAGATAGCAAAAAAGCTCTGATAATTATCAGAGCTTTTTT
>NZ_NMPS01000145.1:0-42164 GCF_002261125.1 Siphonobacter sp. BAB-5385
TCGTGGAGAGGTCCAGCCTGGAAGGCTCAATGGTTACTAGCCAGTATTAAGGATGACATCGGTTTAACTGCTCCGAATTATCTGTATTCTAAAAACTACCCTTATGGAAAACACCCATCAAACGACTTGTTGCTACTGCGGCGTGGGTTGCGGTATTGTGGTGAAAACCGAAGCTTCGGGACAGCTTTCCGTACAGGGCGATCCGCAACACCCTTCCAACCGGGGCCTGCTTTGCTCGAAGGGCATGAACCTGCACTATACAGTGATGGATCAGTCCGACCGCTTGCTCTACCCGCAGATGCGATACGGACGTTCGGCTCCCCTCGAACGCGTCAGCTGGGACGCAGCTTTGGAGCGTACCGCGGCGGTGTTTAAAACGTTCATTCAGAAATATGGTCCTGATTCCGTTGCGTTTTACGTGTCGGGTCAGTGCCTGACGGAGGAATATTACCTCGTCAATAAGTTAATCAAAGGCTTTATTGGTTCGAATAACATCGATACCAACTCGCGGTTGTGCATGAGTTCGGCCGTCGTAGGGTATAAACTTTCATTGGGCGAAGATTCCGTACCCGTTTGTTACGATGATATTGAAGAAGCCGATGTGTTCTACGTGCAGGGAGCCAATCCGGCCTGGTGTCATCCCATCCTATGGCGTCGGATTGAAGCTCACAAAGCCGCGAATCCGCAGGTAAAAATCATTTGCGTCGATCCACGAATCACGGATACCGCCCGTTCCGCTGACCTGCATCTGCCTTTGCGACCGGGTACGGACATTGTGCTGAACCACGCCATTGGCCGTTTATTGATTGAACAGGAGAAAATCGATACCAATTTCATTCTGGATCATACTGATGGGTTTGAAGCCTATCGGGAAAGCGTTTTTCAACGCAGTATCGCCGAAGCCGCTGAGCTGTGTGGCGTAACGGAAGCCGCCATTCGTCAGGCGGCGGAATGGATTGGTTCTTCCAAAGGCTTCCTGTCTTTGTGGACGATGGGGCTGAATCAGTCGGTCGTGGGGGTTAATAAAAACCTCTCGCTTATTAATCTCCACCTCATTACGGGTCGGATCGGCAAACCCGGCAATGGACCGTTTTCACTCACGGGTCAGCCCAATGCCATGGGCGGTCGGGAAGTGGGCGGACTGGCCAATGCCCTACCCGCTCACCGGGAAGTAACCAATGCCCACCATCGGCAGGAAGTAGAAGAATTTTGGCAGTCGCCCGTGAAAATTGCCGATAAACCCGGCCTGACGGCGACTGAATTAATGGAAGCACTGGCGGATGATCGGCTGAAAGCCATCTGGATTATCAATACCAATCCGATGGTGAGCATGCCGGATCTGAACGCCGCTGAAAAAGCCCTGACTAACGCCCGTTTTGTGGTGGTACAGGACATTTCCAGCCGGGCCGACACGCTGGCGTTTGCCGATGTGGTATTACCCGCCGCGGGCTGGCTGGAAAAGGAAGGCACGATGACCAACGCCGAACGCCGCATTACCTACCTGCCCCAGATTCGGACCGCTCCCGGTGAAGCCCTTCCCGATGTGGAGATCATCTGGCGATTTGCCCGTAAAATGGGCTTTGAACGGGCGTTCCCCTACGAAAAAGCCGAGGAAGTTTATCGCGAATACACCCAGCTTACCGCCGGTACTAACGTCGATGTAACGGGCGTAACGTATGACTTACTCCGTCAAAAACGCAGTATTCAATGGCCCTACCCGGCAAATGCTGACGATTCAACCCAGCGATTATTTACAAATCATCGTTTCTATACGTCCAACCAACGAGCTCAGATTCAGGCCGTACCGGACGGCAATGCTTCTGAACCCACGGATGAAGAATTTCCGTTGGTACTCACGACGGGGCGAATCCGTGATCAGTGGCATACCATGACCAAAACGGGTCGGGTGGCGAAGCTCAACCAGCACCTCCCCCAGCCTTTTCTGCAAATGCATCCCGCCGATGCGGAAGCCCGGCAGGTACGTGACGGCCAACTGGTTGAAATCCGGGGCCGTCGGGGCACAGTACGCGTCAAGGTTCAGCTCACCACGGATGTACGTCACGGCCTTTGTTTTCTGCCCATGCACTGGGGGAAAATCGGCACTGGATCGCTGGGACGGGCTAACAACCTGACCAGTACCCTGATTGACCCCAAATCGAAGGAGCCTGATTTCAAATTTTCAGCGGTACAGGTACAGGCATACGTGAAACCGCAGGAAAAGATCCTTATTGTAGGAGCGGGATCGGCGGCCCTTGGGTTTATTCAGTCGTACCGGGCATTGAATCAAAGTGATGAAATTGAGGTCTTTTCGCAGGAAAAATATCCGTTTTACAACCGGGTACTCCTCCCCGACTACATCAGTGGCGAACAATCCTGGTCGCAACTGGTCAAGTTGTCGCCCGATCAGTTTGCGGAAAACCGCATCCGGGTACATACCGAAACCAGCATTGTTCATATCGACCGCGTGCATAAAGTCGTGACTGACAGTACCGGAGCCGAACATACGTACGACAAGCTGATTCTGGCCACGGGCAGCCGGGCTTTTATGCCCAAAGGTGTACCGCCGCTGTCCGGCATTTTCAATATGCGTTCCCGCGTGGATGCGGATACGCTACGCCCCTACCTGCGTACACCCAATGCCCGAATCGTAGTAGTCGGCGGTGGTTTGCTGGGGCTGGAACTGGCGGCTTCACTGCGGCACCTGGCTTGTTGGTCACCGTCATTCAACGTTCCGGACGATTCATGGAACGGCAACTCGCGCCCGAGCCAGCGAAATGCTCTATCAGGATCTGCGGGACCGGGGTATTGATATTTATTTCAACGAAGAAATTCAAACGTTTCACGGGACCGCTTCCGTAGAAGGCATCCGGCTCAAATCGGGACGAACGATTGATTGTCAGGCTGTTATTTTAGCCATTGGTACTACTCCTAACCTGGAATTAGCCAGGGCGTGTGGGCTGGAATGCGGTCGCGGCGTAGTCGTGAATGACTACCTGCAAACCTCCGATCCGGACATTTTTGCCGCCGGAGAAATTGCCCAGTGGCGGGACCAGATCTGGGGTATCACACTAGCCGCCGAACAACAGGCCGAAGCCGCAGCCCGCTTTCTGAGCGGTGATGGTACCCAGCCGTATCGCGGCAGTGTTTCGATGAACATTTTGAAAATGGAAGGTTTGCACCTCTGTAGTATCGGACTGGCTGAAGCTCCGGATGCTTCCTACGAAGAAATTGTCTTTCTGGATGCGGCCAAACGCTATTACAAAAAATGCATCGTACATCAGGACAAGCTGGTCGGGGCCATTCTGGTGGGTGATAAAAATGAATTTCAGGAGTTTCGGGACCTGATCGCTCAGGGTACGGAGCTTTCCGAAAAACGACTTCAGGTGTTACGCAGCAGTCAAAAAGCCGATCCGCTGGAGGGCAAGCTGGTATGTTCCTGTAACAGTGTCGGACAAGGCAATCTCGAACGGGCCATTCAGGCGGGTTGTACTGATTTTCAGCAATTGTGTCAGAAAACCGGGGCTGGTACGGGTTGCGGCTCCTGCCGTCCCGAAGTACGTAGTATTCTCCAATCGTTTTTAGTAAGCGTGTAAAGCCATGCGGGATTATTATACTCTGAAAATCAACGCTCCGGGCGGTATTCTTTCCCCCGGAACATTCCGACACGTCCTGGCACTGGCCCAGGAAGCGGGGGTTCGAGACATACGTTTTGGTAGCCGTCAGCAGGTCTTGATGACGGTTCACTACGAACAGTTACCGGCTCTGGAAAAATCGCTGAAAACGACTCCCATTACGTACGAAATTACCACGGATCAGCAGCCGAATATCATTAGTTCGTACTGCGGCGAAGACGTATTCCGGAGCGGCGACTGGCTGCGGGAAAGTGAGTACCATACCATTCTGGATCAGTTGACGTTTCAGCCTCGACTTAAAATTAACCTTTCCGATGCGGGACAGAGCTTTACGCCTTTTTTTACGGGTCACCTCAACTTCATTGCTTCGCCCGAACCCCATTTCTGGTACGTCTACCTACGCAAGCCGAAAACCAATGCGATTTTCCGCTGGCCTGAATTACTTTATACGAACGAAATTGGCCGTTTCGCCCAGCAAATGGAAGAACGGCTGACGGCCGACGCAGATGTTTCGTTTCTGTACGAAAGGATGGACACTTCGTTCATCACGCGTCCGGCTACGCAGGAAGTGGAACTACCCGAATTTTCACTCCCCTATTACGAAGGTTTCAACCGGTACGGCTCGCGTAGCTGGCTGGGACTGTATAGCCGGGAAGACTGGTTTTCCGTCGCTTTTTTACGGGAAGTTTGTGAGTTATGCCTGCGAACCCGCATTGGCGAGATTTGCACCACTCCCTGGAAATCACTGATTATCAAAGGCATTGAAGAAAAAGACCGTTCGAACTGGTCCTACTTACTGGGGAAGTATGCCATTAATGTACGCCACGCTGCCCACGAACTGGCCTGGCAAACGGAGGATCATACGACGGAAGGAACGACGCTGAAAAACTACATCCGTCGCCATTTTGAGAAACTGGATATCCGCACCTTCGGACTCTGCTTCGGCATTCAGACCCGTCCCAAGTCCGAGGTATTTGGTTCGGTACTCATTCGGAAACGTTCCTGGTTGCAGTGGGGGCTGTTCTCACTGGGAACGGTCTATGATATCTACGTGACGGAGCAGTATAATCCCAACAGCCGACAGCTGATTCGGGTTGAAAAAGGGATTTTTAAAATGCACGTCCCGCATCAGGTAGAACGCATTTGCCGCCAGTACACGAGCAAACGACACCAGCCCAGCCCAATTGCCCTGACATTGGCCGAAGACCGTCCTGCCGTGCCCGATCCTACAGTATATGAATGTCCGCACTGCCTGACGCACTACGATGAGCGGTACGGCGACGCCCGACAGAACATTGCGGCAGGCACTTTGTTTCAGGCTCTTCCCGCCCACTACGTATGTCCAACCTGTGAAGCTCCCAAAACCGAATTACAAGCGATTACTAAAATGGCTTCCGCGTAAAATCGCTTCTCAACTAGTTAACACCGAACGTTTTAGCCGTGTAGCTACCAATATTTTTGATTTCGTTGTTAGCCGCCCGTACCTCGATGTCGTACAGGGTTTTGTTGATGCGTTCGATGGTAAACGATTCCAGAATCTCTTCTGCCTGATCCTGCCGTAGTTTGAAACGATTGATGAGGCGGTCCATAATGGGCGTTACGTCAATCGCACTCGATTTGCTGGCGTAGGCTACTTCAAACACAACCCGCTCCACGGGTTTACGCCCCCGACCGGCTTTTTCGCCGTATACAGGCGTGTAGGTGAACGTTAAATCCGTATTGCCATTAATTTCCCGCATGGCGATTTCCAGCACTTCCCGGTTGAAATGTGTCCATTTGGGGTATTTATCTTTTCCCGTTTTTGCATCGATAATGGCCAGCATGGACTTTAGTTCCACCACACTGCGACTGAAGGTTTTATTCTTCATGTTTTGTACATACACAGCAATTCGTAAATGCGTTTGGCGTGTATGGACTGCAGCATCATCGCTGCCTGTAACTGAATTTTGGTAAACTTCTCCTTAAGTTCGACGTAAAAGGGGCGGATTTTTCGGGAAAGTTCGATTTCAATGATTCCCGTTCCTTTTTTGTACGTTGCTGAAGCAGCGAAGGTGGTTTGGAGAAAGTCTCCGTTGGGCAAGTACCCTTCCACCAGACGCGTCACAATCTTAGCCGTGGCTTTTTTGTAAGCGTCGTAATAGATTTCTTCACTTCCCATCACGGAAGCAATCTCTTTAATCGATACCTGATAGATTTTATTGAGGGGATCGTCCGGACGTACCTGCGAAATCACCATGTACATGATATTCCGCTCCGTTTCCGTCATTTCATAGCGAGCTTCCGTAATAAAGTTATCCTGATACAGTTCAATCTGTTTTTTCATAAAGCCATAGGTTGCTGACAGTGAGACAAATATAGGAGTCTGATTTAATTTGTTGTACAATATTTTACAAAACACAACTTTTTACCGATTAAAACACAACTTTTTACCCCCATTCTACCGATCAAAACACAACTTTTTACCCCTCTTTCACCGATGAAAGCTCAACTTTTTACCGATCAAAACACAACTTTTATAAGTTATCCACAGGATAATTTACTGGTTATCAATTGTTTATTTTTTAAAAATTTCCTTTCAAGAGAATAACAAGAGTAATTGAAAAACCCAATTACTTGATTATAGCGTTTATAGGGCTGTTGTAACGTCCTCCCTCCCCCGCTTCTTTCTTCTTTTAAAGCGAGTAAAAAACAATAAAAATCAAAAAGCAAAGCGGGCAGGAAAAGAAAAAAGAAGTCCGGCGTGAACTAAATATTTAGTTTTAAAATACTAGCGACTTTTGAATTTCAGAATATAGACAAATGTATGCCGTCCTATAGCCTTCTCTGTAGCTTAAGCTGATACCGGACGTCATTAGTAGGTACGATCGCCTCTCTACGCAGGTTTTGAAAGGCTTCTGGGCTATTTTCGGTTGCCGTTGACATTACTGCTTTTACTCAATCATCTTTCTTTGGGAGTCCGTTTACGAATACACACCGATCAAAACACAACTTATTATTGCCTGAAAGCTTTTTGCCAGAGTACGGTACTTTTCCCTGGTTTACTGGCTGCGAAACCTACCGATGAAACCACAACTTTTAAAACCACCGATCAAAACACAACTTTTAAGGTAGATCCAGTAGCCGGATGTTCGTATAAAGCCAAGCCTAAAGGGAAGCCCGATCTTGTTCTAAAAACCGCCAATTGAAGTACAACTTATTCAGCCCTACAGCGTGTATTCACCGATCAAAACACAACTTATTCGTACCTTTTTTCACTGCTCAACCCGCTGATTTACAAGTATTCCTTCTTGGCTTGAAATTTGCTCGAATTAACTACCGGAATCAACCCGAATGCACCGATCAAAACACAACTTTTAAAACGGATCTGATTACTTACGGTAAGTTCATAACGAAATTATCACTCTGTTTTTCAATAGATTATGTATGATCACAAGCGTTGTATCTGACCGATTAAAACACAACTTATTCATTATTGCTATACACTCCATATCACCTCATCGGTAAGTACTATTCCAAGTTCACCGATCAAAACACAACTTTTTAAATATTGCAATCCTTTTTTCATCTTTCCTGTATTTGAAAACCCAAACGTAACTATCGGAAATGTCTGTTACTCAGAACGCCATGCCTATGTTACCAAGAAAACGCTATACAATGGTCTATAAACGGCGAGAGCGGTGAAATTCACCGCTCTCGTTTACTTTTTACTTTTTAACTGCCTCGCGATTCGTATAATCGAATTGAGGAGTTCGTCATTGGGTTCACTCAGTCGGGTTAGCTGACTTAACTTCTTCCGTAACTGATTCATCAATACCTCAGGATCGTCTTTTATTTCGGTTTTCTCCTCCACAGCTGGTTTGGCCAAGGCCTGACTTACGGCATCCAGCGTGGGTAATGATTCGACGGGTAAAGAAGCCAATTGCTGAATATCTCCCTTACTGATTTTTACCTTACCACTCAGTACATCCTTTTTCAACTCCGGAGTTAGCTTATCGATTCCCTGAGAGAATTCCGCGTCGCGTTTGATTGTCTTTTCACTAACATTGAAACGTTCCGCCAAACGCCCGGAAGTAGTACCTTTTTCATAAGGGACATTTTGACCTTTATGATCGAGCTGACCTTCTTCACTGGCATAAGGGTCAAATTGTCCCTTATGGTTTTCGAGTTCTTCTGTAGCATAAAGGTCATTTTGACCCTTATGTCCGGAACGGTCATATTTACCCTTCGCCTGACGTTCCGTGCGATACCGCAAGCCCCGCAAATACGAAGCCTGTTCCGGCGTAAGATTTCGTCTACCCAACTGATTTTCAATCATGAAGAAGTAAACGGCTTCTTTCGTTGGGAATTGAACCAGATGAATTTTAAAGTCGATCTGATGCGTATTGCAAATGGCGTAACGATTGTGTCCATCAATCAATACGTAGGCCGGAGCGTCGCTGTCCGTTCCTTGGGCTACAGCTTCCGTCGTTTCCCAAATCAGCAGGGCTTCCCGACAACCTTCTTTCTTAATGTTGGCTTCCAGCTGGTTATATTCTTCCGGTAACAGGGGCGGTATGAAGGCTTCCAGTTCCGGTAAAACCAGAATCCGATTCTTGATCTCTTCGTGCCGTAGCAGACTCTGATCCTTAATGATTTTTTTGTCGTTCAGACCAATCTGATATTTTTTCATC
This sequence comes from Siphonobacter sp. BAB-5385, assembly GCF_002261125.1. NCBI lineage: Bacteria > Pseudomonadati > Bacteroidota > Cytophagia > Cytophagales > Cytophagaceae > Siphonobacter > Siphonobacter sp. BAB-5385. The sequence continues at coordinate 8,303 of NZ_NMPS01000145.1, forward strand.
GGAGAAGGGATTAAGCTCGGGATTGCATAAATTCGGTAGCCAGGTTTTTGTAATCAATCGCACCGTTGGAATCTTTATGATACGTAAAAATATCCTGTTGGGCTACCTGGGATTCTTTCAGGGCTACGTTCGTCCGGATTTCCGTTTTGAAGATTCGGAAGTTGCTCAACGCTTCGTGGATGTTCTGAATCATATCCCGGTGAACGTTCAGACGTTTATCTACCATCGTTAATAAAATCCCTTCTACTTTCAATTCGTAGTTGATCCGGTCCCGTACCTGAGCAATACGATCAAAAAGATGGTTTACCCCTTTCATCGAGGACGCTTCCGGCTGAAGGGTAATCAGGCAGCTATGGGAGGCAACTAAAGAAGAGTTCGTGAAAATATTCAAAGCGGGGGGACAGTCAATAAAAATGAAATCATAGTTCCCGCGAACCGGAGCCAATGCATTTTAAGCTGATTCACACCACCTACGACTTGAACCAGCTCCAGATCGGCATAGGCCAACTCGAGATCACTCGGGGCTAAGTCCAGGTTTTTCGCAATGGGGATAATCGGCAAGGGTTCGTTTTTAAGTAAGGCGTGTACAACCTGTTTGTCCAGCTCATCCTGTCCGAGCGATTGCGTCAGGTTGCCTTGTGAATCCATATCGACCAACAACACACGAAAACCTGCCAGTGAGAGAGCCTTACCCAGATTGAGCGTAGTCGTTGTTTTGCCTACACCACCCTTGTGATTCACTACCGAGATGATACGGGCTTTACGTTCAGCCATTTCAGCATAACCGTATTCCAGCAATACCGGGTACAAAGCAGCCAAGTGTTTGTCATTCAGCGTACGATCCCCGGAAATGGCCTTAGCCAAAGTTCCGGAAGGTAAGCCCGCCTGCTTTTCAATGGCTGAGACCGAAAGAGCGGGTTTTCGGCGAAAAAATAAGAGCGTTTCTTCGTGAGTGAGCATACAACAAGAGAAGATGGAATAATATTCGGACAAATAAATAGTATTTGTCCGAATATACGGACTAATCGTATCATTTTTTTAAGAAATGAACGAGAGGATTTTTAGACAACGGAAGATATAGACCGATCAAAACACAACTTTTAAATTGCTTTAAGAAAGTTTGATTAACCTTTTAGAGTATGTAAATGTCTGATTTACAATACAAATTTTAAAGCAAAATGCTTGAACGAAAAGACCGATTAAAACACAACTTATTCATCGGAAGAAAGGAAGGCCCTTAGTCAAACAAAGACAATTGTTCCGTGTGCGTAAGTCGTTCGGCTTTCAGTTGTGCCGGGTCGAAAGGATGTAATAGCGATTGAATTGCCGGATCGGAAAAGGGAAGGGTAGAATTCCAGAGCGGTTCTGCTTCGGGATCAATGATGACCGGCATTCGCTGGTACTTGTTATTAAGGAAAGCCAGCAGCGAATTTGCTGGTGTGGTCAGTAAGGAAAACGTTGGAATGGTCTGCGTATCCTGCTCCCAGATTTGGAAGATACCCGCCAGAGCAAATAGCTGATTGTAGCGGAGGGAAATCTGATATAAGACGCGGTTTTTGCCTTCATGCCGATGAATGTAAAAGCAGTCTGCCAAGACCAGACATCGTTGCCCCTGTTCCAGCGGTTGATTACTAAAGGTACGCTTCACTACCTCCTCCGTGGGCAAATGCAGGCGTCGCAGGGGTGTAGATTGAACTTGCTCCGGCCGGGTATCCGGACTTAGTAAGCCCCAGCGGAACAGTTGTAATTCGGTAGGATTCGCAGCCGTAATGACGGGCCAATAGGGGAGGTCAGTACCCGACACCTGAGGAGTGGGTTTAAAAGCCTTAGCCGTCACGGTGAGGCCAGGAGCCTGAAAGCGTTGTTGAAGATCTTTTAACTTTTTTCTGATACCTAAACCTATGTACATAGCTTATGTCGTTGGTCCCTGCCTGATGTCTCCTCCGTAAAACCTTGTGCCGATGAGCTACGTAGGGAGTCGAACGTTAATGGGATACTGCTACTGAACGGTCAAATAGTTTTGGATGTGGTTCCCAAGAGCCTCGGAAAGGATAGCCGGATTCTGAACAGCTAATCGGTGAGTTTCCAGGGTGTCGAGATCCGTATACAAAGCCATTTCGGTATCAAAATGTAGGAGTCCTTCCTTAAAGACACGTTCCTGAGAAGTTTCGTTCCGGGTCATAGAGACAAACGTTAACCGCTGTATCTGAGTATCGCGAATCAGCAGCCAGTAATACAGCTGGCTGGGATCTTTTTCATCTGGTAAATCCAAACGTTTGATTTCTATTAAATCTATCGTTTCATCCAGTAAATGGAAAAGCGTTTGAAAAGGAAGCATATAAGCAATAAGTAGTTACCCTGGCAAACTTACGAAATAATAAACGGAACATTTTTGAAGAAACAGGGTTGCCTAAATCTTGTAAGCAAAAACAATCAGGCTTTACGTAGAAATACGTGAATACTAATTTTCGCTAGGTTAAAATTCGATTGGTGACAATACAGTTTATTTTTTTAGTCTATTAACAAATATTATACTGGTAAGTAGTTGATCAGTAGCTAGTTGTTAAACTGATTATGAATAAAAAGGAAAATTAATTTATGTGAGTAATCCTGCTAAATGAATTTGAATAAGTGCTGAAAGGTTTTAAAAGCCCGGTTACATATATCAAGTGTTAAAGTGAGATAAATTATTCTTATGTATATACAGAAGTAAGTAAGAAGCATTAATTTTACCCCTCTGAATTTGTTAATGCATCGCCCTCATTTTTAACTAATCTTCATGGAAAAACATCTACGTGGGATCACTATTTCCTTTCTAAAACTCTGTTTATTCCCGCTTATTCTGCTGGTAGTTAGCTGTGGTAAAGACAAATTCCCACAACGGATTTTTCCGAAATGCGAGCCCATTACTGCCCAAATTGCAGCCGCGACTAATCAGTTGAAAGTTGATTATTCATTAAACGTCAATGCCGCTGATTTTGATAAAGTGGAGTGGAGTTTCGGAGACGGGGGTACGGCAAGCACCTTCAATCCTAGCTATACGTACAAAGAAGCAAAGACGGTTCAGGTATCGGTCAAACTGACGAACAAGTGCGGTGAACAGGCTACGATTACCCGATCCGTTACGGTCGTTCAGGACGTTGTACCCAGTGTGGCTACCGGAAGCTCCTCACGGGTGAACAATACTACGGCCAACGTAACCTTCCAACTCCTCAACGTGGGCTTACCGGCTGCTACTCAGTACGGAATCTGCTATTCTTACATTAATAGCTCCCCACAAGTAGGTACTGCTGATACAAAGTCTTTGTCATCGGTATCAGCGGGAGATTCAGCTGTGATAGCCCTATCAAATCTTACCCCTGGAGTATCTTACTACTACTGTTCTTATATCATGGATAGTAATGGAAAATATCATTATGGGGAAATCAAGAAGTTCGAAACTACCAGTGCGGATATTTGGACAGGCTTGGTAGCCTATTATGATTTCAATACGGATACGGGTACGCAGATTAAGGATTTAAGCGGAAAGAATAATACTGGAACGCTTAAGATTGGTGCAGATATTATAACTACTGGTAGAAACAATAAGACTGAAAAAGTTCTAAGACTTGACGGAGAAAGTGGTTATCTAGATGTTAATGATCATGAATCACTTAGACCTAACAAACTCTCTATTAGTTTATGGTTTAGAATCCCAGAAGGTTTAGATACATCGTCTACAGCTTTAAACAAACAGTTGTATTATAAATCCGATTTCACTACAGCAGAATTTGAATTATATAGTGCATGGATTAAATCAGAAGGGCGAGATCACAATTTAAGAATTCATGCTGATGTTAAGCCGCAGATCAATAATGACTGTAGTAAGTCAGTAGTTTGGGGGGGGCTCATGGCATAAAACCTATGGATGAGAGAAGTTGGCACCACTTTGTAGCCGTATTTGATGGAGCAGTTGGAAAAACGTATGTGGATGGAGAATTATTGGCAGTAACAACGAATATTGGAGGTTCAGGTATCCGAAATTGTATAGGCGGGAATCTACGTTTCGGTGCTCAGCATCAAAGCCATGAATATAATCTGAAAGGTTATATGGATGATATCCGTGTTTACAATATCCCCCTTACTGAAGCACAAATCCGGGAACTCTCCAAGCATTAATCATGAATACTTTCCTAATCAAAAGCCTCCTCACCGGGCTTTTCCTACTAGGCTGTCTGTCGCTCAGCCTTGCTCAGCCCGTCGTTTCCAATATCCGTACGGACTACACGGCGGATCGCATGAAGATTACGTACGACGTACAGAAGCTCACCGAGCAGGATTCCGTCTACCTGCAAATTGCCAGTCGTACCAAAGGTTTACTGAAGATTCGTACCGTTACCGGAGACGTGGGCAGAAACCTGTCGTCTGGAACTAATAAAGTCATTTACTGGGATTTTGCTTTGGACGGCTTTACCATGGGCGACGAAGCCATTCAACCCATTGTTGGCGTGAAAGAAGCTCCCCGCCAGCAACCCATTGGCCGAGGCCCCCTGAGTGCTCTGGCTTCGATAGCCGTACCCGGTCTAGGAAATATGCTGGTACACCGGAAAGTGGGCTACCGGCCGCTCATCACGGTCGCGTACGGTGGATTGCTCGTTTACGGTTTCCTCGAACGACAAAAAGCCAACGAACAATACGACCGCTACATGACCGAGCCCTACGAGCGGGACGCGACGCCTTATTACGATGCGGCTAACCAGCACCGCAAACGCTACATGAATGCCTTTCGGGGAGCCGGCCTGATTCTGGCGGCGGATGTGATTTACAGTGTCATCAAAGGTGTTCAGAATGATCGTCTCAGACGGACCGCTTCGCAACGCATTACGGTGCAGTACTTTGGTAATACACCCACCCTTGCTTATCACTTAACGTTCTAACGGCAATGAAAAAAACGTTACTTCTGGGAATACTCCTGGCGGGGGCTCAGCTTAGTCAGGCCCAGCATGATCATAAGTTTAAAGGCGAGTGGGAAACCCCCAAGGTGCCTCTCAAAGCTCCGGGGATCGTTTGGCAGTACCCATCCACGCCCCAGCTGACGGTCGAAAAACCGCAGTTGAAAGTTACCGTATGCGTACAATCCACCGAAGCTGTTTCGCAGTACCAGTTTGTATTGAATGGTAAAGCGTTTAGCAGCAAAGCCCGGGGATTTAAGAAAGTAAGCTGCGGTCAGGAAATCAGTGAAGAGCTGACGCTGACGCCGGGTGCGAATGAATTGCATTTCGTGGCCGTCAATAGCGGGGGAAAAACGGTTTCTGAATCGCATTACATTACCTATCAAACCGGTCCGACTTCACCAACCGGAATCGCAGGGTTGACCAAACGCACGGCCTTGATTATTGCCAACGATTCGTACACGAAGCACCCGCTCAAAAATCCGGTCAATGACGGGAAAGCGTTGCAGGAGCACCTGCAAAAACTGGGATTCAGCGTCATATTCCGCGAAAACCAGAGCCGGAAAGAGCTGAAAAAATCCATTGACGAATTCACGAACGGATTGACCGACAAAGGCGTCAGTCTGTTTTTCTACGCGGGCCATGGCCTAATGGTCAATGGAGACAATTACGTACAACCCGTCGATGCCGATCCGGCCAGTGAATCAGATGTTCAGTTCGACTGCTTTCCGCTGCGTCAGCTCGTTGCCCGCATGGAAGAAGTGAATCCCAATGGCTCCAATCTGGTGTTCTGGGATGCCTGCCGGAATAACCCGTACCGTTCCTGGAAACGCGGCATCGGAGAGATGAGCCATACCACCATCAACCCACCCGTGGGTACCATGATCGTGTACGCGACCGAACCCGGCAAAACCGCTCAGGATGGGGAAGGGAAAAACGGATTATTCACCAGTGAACTCATTCAACACATTGATACGCCGGACCTCGACATTCGGGAACTGATCGAACGTATTGATTTTGGGCTGGAAAAAAGAGGTTTCCGTCAGCCACCCTACATTGAAGGACGCTTCCGGGGTAAATTTACGTTCAACCCCAGCGAACGATGAAAAAAGGAATACTGCTGTTGCTGGGAATGTTCTTTCAGCAGGTAATACAGGCTCAGACGCTGCATGCCCTGTTCGTAGCTGATACGAAAGATCCCCTGCTGTCAACGGCCTGCCAACGCGACCTGGAAGTCATGCACCGGCAGTGTACGCAGATTGCTTCGGCCTTACGGGTGCGGCTGAACGAGCAAACCTTGTCAGGGGACGCTCTGAATCGGTCGAACCTGAATCGCCTGATCGATTCACTGAAGGTGGAACCACAGGACGTTATCTTCTTTTATTACTCCGGCCACGGCTACAACGAAAGCAAGCGGAGCGACGCCTTTCCTTTGCTGTACCTGCACAAAGAAGCAGCGGAGCGGAGTCAGAATCCTTCGCTAAAGGCCTTACACACCGCTCTTAAAAGTAAAAAAGCTCGCTTGTGTGTCAGTTTTGGGGATTGCTGTAACAATTTATCCAACAATATCCGGGGAATGGTGGGTCGCAAACCACTGATCCGGGGTCTTACGCTGACGAACGATTCACTCAATGCGGCGTATCGGAAACTGTTTGGGGAAGCCTCAGGAGACGTTCTGATTGCTAGTAGTCAGCCGCCGCAAACCTCCTGTGCCCACGCGGATTCGGGCAGCTACTACACGCGGGCTTTCGACGAAGCTCTGGAACTGGCAAGTCGGTACAACCGCAGTATTTCCTGGCAAGCCCTGTTAAAAGATACGCAGGGCCGACTCAATCAGCACGTTGCCACGCGGGATCGAAAATCCATCTACGAAATTCACCTGTCGGGTCAGCCATTCGCTGTCGTAACCGATCCCAAGCCGGATTTTCAACGCATCAATCAGTACCTGAATGCACTGACGGACATCCAGCGGCCCGAAGCCGAGCGGTACGCCCTCTTGACGCAGGTGAAAGAGTATTTCACGAAGAAAGCCCGGATTGATATTTACGTCAATACGACCTTAGGAGAAGTACAGCCCATTGAACAGGTTATTCAGCGGCTGTACCTCAACGCCGGTAAAATTCAGCGAATCAATCTGATTGAGCGGTTGTCGACGGTTTCGTCAGATGGTGTACACTACGAACGAGCTGCCATTCAGGAAATCTGGTAAGACCTTAACCTTGTACAAGCCCATGAAATATGTAGTTAGTCTGGTAGTCGCTGGTTGGCTGGCTTCCGTAGCCCAGGCCCAGCCCTTGCCCGTCACGAAAGGGTTAGAGGTACGCGATGATCAGTTGTCGGAAAAACAGCTGAAGGATTTCCAGCAGCTGACTCAGCAGAAAGTAGCCGAATTTCAGCGGTACTTGTCCATCATTGCTGATCCTACGCAGTCCGGACAGGTACGGGAACTGGCCATCGAAAATGCCCAGATGCTGTTTTTACCGGATTCCCGGATGCAGGTGGGTTCAGTAAAGGGCAAACTCCTGGTCAAAGAGTATCCGCTGACCGTATACCTGCGTCGGCTACGGAATCTGGAGAAAAGGTATTTCGACGTAAACATTACGTTCTACGACCTGGCTCTGGTGGGTGATTGGGAGAAAACCCAGACGGGTTACGTAACCACGGCCACGTATTTCCAGCATTTTCAGGGACGAGGAAAGGATGGCCGGATGCAGTACGAAGACAAAACGGTTAAACAACTTGGAATAGACCTGCGGAATCGGAAAGATCCGTTCTACGCCGAGCACCGATGGACCGTACTACTGGGCGATGTCCGCGTGACGGAAGTCCAACCTAAAAAGCCCAATCAGTAAATGCCACGCGGGCTGCTGCTGGGACTACTGCTGGCGGGGGTAGGGGAGGTGTGGGCTCAGGAAACGGATTCGCTGTTCCTGGAGAACCGTCGGGATACGGCAGCTGTATCATTCATCCAGATTCAGCGGAAACCTGCCGAACCCTTCATGAAAAGTCGCATTCATTTCATGAGCGATTTTTTCAGGAAATTCAATGATACAACGGCTTTGGATGAAAACCCCTCCGCCGCCCGACACCTGCGGATTCTGGAACTGATGGATGCCTCCGTACTGTCTTCCAAAGCTTCGCTCGTTCAGCAATGCCTCGAAACGCTTGGCGAACAGCCCATCCAGCCCACGCAGGAAGGCCTGTACGCCGAGGTGAGCCTCCAGATTCGCTGGCAGCAGGACGTACGAAAGGTAAAGTTGTATCTGAAAAAACAGCAGCAGGCCGGTAACTGGTCCTGGCAACTGTTGGACGTGGATACCGAGTGGCCATCCAGCTCCGGGGCCTTAGTACCCGCGACGGACTCGCTCGTATTCATTCCGCCGAATGCTCATGAACTTAATTTCATGGGTTTATCCCGGATCATGCGGGTGGGCGTGAACTTCGGCTCCTGTATCCATCCGGACCGTTCACCGCGATTGATGGCGTTGGTACGGGCTATAGCCAATCAGGAAGCTCAGGTACTGCTCTCGCTCGATAGTCAGCTTTGGTGGCCCATCCATCAGGGCTGGTGGCTGAAAATTCAGTCGTTCAGCCGGGAAACCGAACCTTCGGGTTGGTTGATCAGTGATCTAGGGCAAAGTCCACAAGACCTACCCCCCGCGTTGCGAGCGTTCTGGAAGCCCGAATAAAAATTTATAGATTGAAAATGATAACCTTAGGCTAAGGGGAGTGATGTTTGAGTAAAGCTCATTTTAACAAAAGCCCTCGTTTTTGATTCTATGAAAATTTACGCACTTGGCTTCGTTTTGCTGCTGCTCGGAATTCCGCAGAGCCTGAAAGCCCAGAGCCGGGAAGCCATCCATTGGCCGATTGACACCAAGCTTGATACCGTCATGCAATGGCTCAGTGGAAAAACGAAAGGACAGGACCTGAAGTATCTCCAGGAACAGAGTGAATGGTTGTTTGCTCCCTCGGGGTATTTTATCGTGGAATTGCCCAATAAAACCGAAAAATGGATTGCCGTACCGCAGTTCCTGAGTCAGTTGAACCGTTCGTCGGGCGTTCGTTACCAGATGAAATCCGTGAAAGTGATTCATTTTCAGGATGTCAAAAAAGATAAAAATGGGAAATACAGCAGCTACGCATCGATTTACTTTGACGTACAACGTTTCGAGAATCATCAACCCCAGAGTTCGAGCGTCTCGAAAGTAACCATTCCCCTGTCGCAAATACCGCCAGCGAACGATTACTGGCAGATTTACGAATTAAAAATTACGGAAGTCCCCAATACCTTGTCCGCCACCCCCAAACCTTAGTTGGCATGAGAAAAGCTCTACTACTTGCCCTTGTACTGAGTTTAAATACAGTTGTTGCTCAGAAAAAATACCCTACGGGTTTGAAATTTGATGACGCGGCCTACGAAAAATTCCCCCTGAAAGCCGTACTTACCAAAGACAGCTACGACCATCTGGCCAAACGCATTTCCTACGAGGCCTACGCTCCACCCGTCATGAATCAGGGCGAAGGCTACGGCACCTGCGTGGGTTTTGCCAGTACGTATTACCTGCGTACCATGCTCGACAACATCCGCAAACGGCATACAGCCAATCAGGCAGCGTCTTTTTCTCCCAGCTACACCTACGACAAAATCAAGGCTCCCACGGATCTGGAGTGTAAGGAAGGCTCTCGGCTGGTCGATGCCCTGAGTAGTCTTAAAACCTACGGTGCTCCGCAGTACGAAGCGTTTCCGTATCCCAACTGCGGCAATACTACCGAGGATCTGGACGAACTGGCTTCGCCGCACAAAATTGGGGATGTCATTCGCCTGTTTGGCTTACTGGCTCCCGCCGCCCAGAAAACACTTGCCATCAAAAAGGCTCTGAACGAAGGCTACCCCGTTGTGATCGGTATGCAGACGCCGCTGTCGTTTTTTGCTACGCAGACCGTGTGGCAGCCCGCTCCGGGGGATGAACGAATGCCTCGGGAAGGGGGCCACGCCCTGTGCGTGATTGGCTACGACGATGCTCAGTACGGTGGAGCTTTTCGGATCGTCAACAGTTGGGGCAGCGATTGGGCGGATCACGGCTATTGCTGGATTAAGTACCAGGATCTAGCCCGTTTTACCTGGGAAGCGTATCAGGCGTTTCCGGACCTCACCGTACCCATTGCTGAAACGACCGTAGCCTTGAAAGGCCAGATGGAGTTAAGGCTGCGGGAAGGTGGACAATTGCAGGCCCAGCGAAGCTTGCAAAAGGGATTGGTGGTCAGTACTGATCCGCGTGAACTAACGATGTACCGTACCACGGAAAGTCAATCGTCCGGTACGGCGTTTAAGGCTTTGGTCAATACCAGTGAGCAGGCGTATGTGTACATGATCGGTACGGATACGACATTTCGGATGAGCCAGCTTTTCCCCTATGCTCCAGGCATCAGCCCCGCGTTAGGCCCCCATACCACCGTTGCGTACCCGGCCGATCATAAATCCATCACCCTGGATGATACCAAAGGGACTGACTACCTGATCGTTCTCTTTTCGAAAAAACCACTGACGTTCAACACGATACTCAATCAGCTTCAGCAAGGTTCAGGGAATCTGACGGATCGGCTGCAACAGGCTCTTCAGGACGAATTAATTCCTGCAGCCCAAATCAAGTACCGTACCGACGCAGTAGGTTTTGAAGTCGATCCCAAAGCCGTTGGCTCGGTAGTACCTCTGGTGGTAGCCATTGATCATCAGTAGCCTATGAAGAAATTTTTGGGAATTCTCGGCTGGTTTTTGGGCGGTTTATCCAGCCTTTGGGCTCAGTCGTATACACCTGCCCAACAGACCGAGATTATACAGAATGCCCGTCGGCTGATTACGGATCAGTACCTGACGAATCTCGAAATCCTGACCCATTACGAAGCCAATCAGCCCTTCGATGCCCTGCGACCGCAGCTCAAAGGGCTGATTACGGGTGCATTGCGGGACAAGGAAGTTCTGGTATTCAATGAGTTTCGCGAACCAAAGGGGACCCAAACGTCAGTCGAGGAGTATGTGAAAGACTGCCGGATTTTCTCGGGCGGAAAACCGATCATTCATGCACTCGACTGGTCAAAGGTGCAGTACGACTTTCAGCGGACGACCGCGGGGGAGCCGTATCTGAATGTATACCTGATCAAAACACTTCAGGGGCAGAATGCTCAGAACAAGGCTTTTACTTACGAAAACTTAACGGAGTTTCGGGTGCAGTTTTCCTTTCATGCCACCCTGAACTCTTTCCTGAATTTCAGGATTGTAGGGATCACTAAAGTTGGACAGCGACCCACCACGGCCTTTACCAGTCAAACGCTGGCTAGTTCAGAAAAACCCAAAGACCTTTTGTCGGTGCTCGATACCCTGACGGCTCAGGTACAGAAAGACCTGCCTCCAAACGTCAAACGGCTGGTACTGGAGCGATTTACGTACAAAAATTGCGGGATCAACGATGCCTTGTCGGATCAGGTGTTCGCCATGCTTAGTTCCTGCTGGCAACGGCATACTCAAATACCGGTACGATCAGTGGCCGATTCCGACGAAAAATCCTGGATTATTCGGGGTTCGTACGAAGAAGACCTCAATCAGTTACGCCTACGCATGGAAGTGGTGGATGGAGCCAGCCGGAAAGTACTGGCTCAGGCCCGTAGTTCCGAGCTTCCGCTGAGCTGGCTGGTAGAGCAGAAGTTGCCGTTAAAACCCGAAAACTACGAACGGGTTCGAAACGTACAGGATACCTTACGACAGATTACGACGACGACTAAATCGGCTCTGAAGATCGAAATTCGTACCGATCGGGGCCGTACCGGCGTGGAGTACTGGGCGGGACAGCAAATGATTCTGGAAGCTACAGCTAACCGACCCTGTCACCTGCGACTCCTGTATCGCCTGGCAGATGGTACTCAAACGCTCCTCGAATCCGATTTTGTCATTAAACCCGGTCAGGAAAATACCCCCGTTCGCATCTCACCCGAGTCGGCCTTTATCTGCTCGCCTCCTTACGGCACGGAATACCTGCTGGCATACGCTTCCGAGGAAGCCTTTTGTCCGTTACCGACGGCTCCCAGTCAGCAGGGTTACGTGCGAAACGAAGGCGGTTACCGGATTTTTGTCGGTTCGCTGGCGGCCTTTCAGACCCTCATGAAGTGCCGGAAGAACAACGATGGAAAAATTGCCGAAGATCATATTCAAATCACTACCCGCGAAGCCAAAAACTTCTAACCTTACCAACCAGTTATGCGATTAACCAAAATAGGAAAAGTTACCCTGATTGTATTGATTCTGGGATTACTATCACTGGTGGGCTGGACCCTCAGTAAACTAACCACAACACCCACACCCGGCCTGACGGTACGGATTGCCAAAAAAGGAACTTCTCAACTGACCCTTAGCACGCAAGGGGGTGACGGTACGCCCATCGTGTTTATCAACGGTCGGTCGGGGCGTTCGCAGCTCGATAGCGTATTTCAGATTCCGGTGGCTCAACGCAACGGCCAGCCCATTACGTTTTATGCCGTACAGGGCAAAGATACGGTGGAAGTACAGGCCGCATTTAAAGCCCTACGAAGCGGGGAAAAGACAGCCGAACGGACGTCCCTGCCCGCCGGAACGAAGGTCAAAGGAAGTGAGTATTGTCTGGACTGCGAGTCCTTTTTTCTGGTTAGCGACGGTCACGGTGGTACGCAGATTCAGACGGATGGCTACAATACCCGTTGCTGCAAATGTGGCTCGAAAGTGGCCTTCAGTGATGGCTACTATTACGAAATCATCTGCGAAGGCGACCGGATTACGGCAAAGATGGGCGAGAAGGTTGAGCAGTAATGCGTGGATTTTCAATACACCTGATCGGAAAGACTGTACAGCTCTATTTGCAGGAGTCACGCTTAGGATCATGAACTAATATAAAGTATGCGTAATGGCTGATCCAGCGAAGGCCCTACCAAATTTTTTGGTAGGGCCTTCGCTGGATCAGACGTTGAATAGGGGCGTGAATGCTAATCGTCAACGCGTTCACGATCCGCCGTACGAATGTATGCTTCCAGCGTTTCCATATCCTGGAAAATAGGGCTGAGCGTATGCACAAAGGCTAGTTGACTGGCTTCGGAATCAGCCACTGCGTAAAAGCCACCCGCTTCCGGATCAAATTCAATATGAGCCAGTAAGTCCGGATTGACCTTCTCTAAAATCTGAATGATATGCCCTTCCCAGCAGTAGCCATTGGGTTCGTACCCGTGTTTAGCAAACAGCATCATGTACTCGGGTAATAACTCGATTTCAGCTTTGATCAGGTAATAGTCGTCAGCTTTGATTTTAAAAGGAGCGTAATTTTCCACGGATCGGTTGTTCAGTTTTATGATTTTAAGTGGAGCAAAGATGTGTAATGAATCAGGGAAAGCCCGCACAAGCTCAGGATCTGGTTGGTTAAGGAAAGATTGGAATCCTGAGTCAGCGATACAGACCTGTCGGTGGAAAGACGTAAAGTCAGGGCGTTTTAGTTCGCCACAAACCCATACTTCACAAAGCGGGCCAGGTCGCGGTAGGTTACCCAGCAGAAACCATGATCGGCCCAGTCGTTACCAAAACTGTTGATAACGCGGAAGGCTCCGCCGTGAAGGTCGTCGTCGTAGCCAATAACGCAGAGGGCGTGACCTTTCAAATCCGGATTTTGGGGATTGTCACCCGGAGCCGCCTGCCACACTTTCTTGGTGTAGTAAAACGAAGCCGGAATCACCATCCCAACAACAGTTGGTTTGCCTTCGGCGAGGGATTTTTTCAGCGAACGTATTTTGACCGCATCGGGGTCCTGTAACTTGAAAATTCGCTCAAAGCCTTTAATGCGGAACCGGGCGGCCAGCTGATCGGCTCGGGCCGTTTTTTGTCCGCAGGCGGGGTAGGGGAAGCTTCGCATGGGTGTGTTCCCCACTTCCTGCATGATTTGCAGTACTTTCACCAGCGAAACGCCTTCCGTACAGCTATAATCCTGCTGGACCTTTGCCTTTTCGTACAGATAACTCGGCGAAAAGGCGAGCTGATCAATCATAGCCCGTTTGTTCAGTCCGCGAGCTTTAGCCTCCAGAATCGTTTGCAGGTAATAGCCACAGGCAAAGCCTACGCAGGTACTATACGGCCCCTGAGCCTGAATGGAAGGGCAGTAGGCTTCGTAACTGACGCGAGCCGGAAGGGGAGCTTTCGTCAACACCAGCTCGTAGGGTAATTGCTCGTAGGCCTCGTCGTCAAAAACCAGTCCGGTTTTGGGTAAGGGCTGGGCCAGACCTTTTAAAGCCAGACCACCGAAAAAAAGCAGGGCAAACCAGAGGCGTGGATTCACTAGCGGGCAGTTTGATGAGCAAATTGTTCGGCCAGCTGCTGAGCTTCCCGCTGGTAGGGATGGCCGGTCGTCTCGGCAATGGAGTCAACCAATACCCGAGCCTGCTGCGACTGCTGATTTTTCAGATAAGCCAAAGCCAGATACCACTGGGCACTGGCGTTCCAGTGATTCGTGATGTGCTGCGTGAGGGGTTTGAGCTGGGAAATGGCGGCATCTACCTGACCCGATTGCAGCAGGGTTACAGCCTGTTGCAACTGCATGGAATCCTGCTGTACCTGGGTAGTGGGGAGCGGTGCTCCGAGCCGGTCTTCGTTTTCGTCGATGCGTGAGGGAGCGGACTTGGGGGTATGGATGTACTGATCAGCCAACTGGGCTCCCGTATCAACCGGACGCAACCAAAGCCAGCCTAAACCGAGCAGGAGTACCAGCGAAGCCGCTGCTGCCCAACCGTACCAACGCTTGAGGCCTGCTTCCGGACGGGGGGTAAAATCAACCTTTCGGGCTTCAGACTTCGGAGCCTGGGGTAACACGCCCTGAGCTCGTAATTCCTGATGAATCTGTTGGAAACGTTCTTTTTCTTTCAGCCACACAAGGCCCTGTTTCAGTTCACGCTGAATGTGTAACTCCTGTTGCAGCTCGGGGTTTTGCTCGAGCAGACGTTCAAATTCCAGTCGCTCCTGCGTATTCATCTGGTTGTTTACGTAAGCTCCAACCTGGCTAATGGATTCTTCGGATAAAGACATGACTTATTCTTTTTTACGGTACGTGAGGTAGAGTTCCCGGAATCGCTGCGTACAGCGGAATCGTTTTACTTTGGCTGAACCTTCCTGAATGCCCAGGCGGGCACCGCATTCAGCCAGTGATTTTTCTTCGACGTAAAAGCACTCAATTAGGGTTCGGCAGGCGTCGGAGAGTTCGTCTTTTGCCCGTTGCAGTGCCTGCAAGTCGGCTTCTACGGTTTCATCTCCCCACAGGCTGCTATCGGCCCAGTCGGCCATGGCCGAAGCGGTTGATTCAGTGTCATCGTCCAGAAAGGGGTTATCGTCCTCCAGGGACCATTCCTGATAGGAGTCGGTCGGTTTCTGTCTTTTTACAAAATTAATCCAGCGATACCGACAGATCGCAAAGGCATAGGCCGTGACGGGCTTACCCTGAAACTGAAAGTGACCGCCTCTGATTTTCAGCGAACATTCGATCATGGACTCCTGAAAGAGATCATAGGCATCGTCTTCCGAAATGGAGCTTCGCTGTAACGCATACGGAATGAAAATCCGTGAGACTTCCAGGTACAGATCACGCCAGGCTATATCGTCGTTGGCCTGCAGAGCTTCAATACGCTTTTCTTCATTACTTTTTGACGAATCCGGTACGGGGTTAATTGGAGGCATAGGGCTACTACGTATTCATCCTAAAGTGAGTCAGTTTTTGTTCGCTGACAGAAGGTCGTAAAATACAACCGAACCTTTATCCATACATCTGCGGATGAGTCGAAAGGTTATCAGTTACAAAAAAATATTTTTCTAAAAGCTGAAATTCTGCGTAGTAATGGAAAAGATTGAAATCGTTAAAAAGCAAGATTATCAGCAATCAGGATCTTTAGAACAAAGAAAAATTTATTATAAAAGCTTAATAATAACGAATGAATTAGGCAGGTAATTAAAAAAATAGAGTTTTTTTTACGGATACGTGTTATCCTTCTGCCCCTGACGGTGATACATGAAAAACGTCAACGCTACTAAACCTTCTGTATGGCTGTATTCATCATTCACCGGGCTGCCAGGGGCGAAGGGTATCAGTTTACGCTTGAATCAAGCCAGGGGGAAGCACTGCTCATGAGCGAAGTCTACGAGGATTTTGAAACCTGCTGGCATGACGTTGAACCCATACGCATTTACGCCCCGCTGGAAAGTCGTTATGAACGGATCAATCGAATCCATGAATATACGTTCTGGCTAAAATCGGCCAATCAAAAACTCATTGCCCGTAGTGCTCGAAAGTACGCATCTGCGGCCAGCCGGGATCAGGCCATCGAACGTGCCAAGTGGGAAGCTCCGCTGGCAAACGTTCGGATCGAAAATTAGAACCAGTCTCAGGTGAAGCAAGTGGTACAAGCCACGTATGTACTTTCCAGAAAAGAAGGGGATGGATGTTCAACATCCATCCCCTTCTCAATGTCGGTATGAACAGACTAGAGTAAAAGCGAGTCAATCCGGTGAGCGTGTACCATTTCTTCCGCTGGCGACCAGACAAATACCGTAAAGCGACCATCCTGCGAGGCCACCAGAGCGACAGCATCGCGTTGATCGTAGACAAACTGGGCCGCCGACAAATGCCGTGTACCGCCCGTTTGCGTGGAATGCACAACCGTACTGGTCTGATCGACGATGGGTTCGGATACAAGAATCTGTTCGACGCGGGCACTCGTATCCGAGCGGCCAATCTTCGCTCCAAAACCCAGTAGTTCGTACTGATCGTTGATGATGGTAGCACCGTCCACTGCCGTAAGTCCGGCCATACTTTCGATGGACAAATCCAGGGATTTCTGCCAGCTGTACTGGGTTGTTTCGTACAGGTTATGTTGCATTAAATCCGCCAGTTGCGAATGCGGCGGAACAATGGGATAGGTCATGGGCTGTATGATGGATTCCCGCCAGGCTTCTGAACTTGAGGGTACTACCAGTAACGAACCACCCCGTCCGTGGGCCCGCATCGAAACGGCCAGCTGCACGAGTACATTTTTACTCTGCGAAGTCTGAAAACCCGGCATACAGGTCAGGGACGCCAGGTAGTCGGGAAGATCGGTAAGACTGTTATCTACAATTTTCACCTGATCGCCTTTCAGAATGGCTACGTTCACAAACTTTCCGTATCCGGCCAGGCGGCGGTGTTTTACCACCAGCAGACCTGGTTCAATCACTTCCAGTACAAAACAGTTTCCCGGAATCTCCCGGGTAGTTCCCCAGACAAACAGCTCATCGTTTTCGTAGCCAATGCCCAGGTGAATACCGGGTCGTTCGACGGCCGGGGCCAGTTTGGTTAGTACCGCTGGCGTCAACGGCAAACGATGCTCGAATACCAGCGGCTGATCCGCCTGATCAATCGAAATATAGGCCAGTGAAATTTTCGGTGAATACCCTTCTTCGTGCCGTAAGCTGGCCCAGAACGCCGCGTCGATCATCGCTTCAATGACGCGAGCCGGCGGGTTGGGAGCCAGTGGCTGACACTTGGCTTTACAGGTGGAAGTGAGTTGCTGGGCAAAATGCGTTTCTATCGTTGCCGCCACTAGTCGGGCTGCCTGGTAAGTTGGTTCCAGGATCATACGGTTCGCGGAAAAACGTTCGGAATAGGGAATAGAGCGTTGCACGATAGTTATCAATAAGGGTCAAAGTAGGGAGTTAGGCCTATAACCGGAAAGTTTTCCGTATCGTTCGTGATTCGGGACGCAGCTCCCGTTCTGTTGGTCATAGATGCCATTTCAAAACTACGAAAGCGGATCGTTTTTACCTTATTTTGAGGAAATTAGAGGGAACTAATGCGAAATAGAAGTTTTAAGCGTGGGAATGCATTCAATGTTAAAAATTTAGGGTAAATTGGCCTGATACTCGCCCTGCGTCTTACCTTTTTATGAAAGCTTTCTGGAGTGTACTCCTGCTTTTGCTGACAGGTACCGTTGCCCTGTCGCAAGAGATTCCAATCCGTTTTTCCCACCTGACCACCGATCAGGGACTGTCGGAAAGCAACGTGCAATGTATCGTACAGGATAGTCAGGGTTTTGTGTGGCTGGGTACGTACGATGGCCTGAACAAATACGACGGGCAGCACATGACTACCTACCGGAATGAACCGCAGGATCCGCATAGTTTGAGTGGTAACAATGTCCGGTGCGTCTATGAAGATCATCGGCATCAATTGTGGATAGGTACGCCGGATGGCCTGAATCGTTACGACCGTCAGCATAACACCTTTGTTCGGTACACCCACCGACCGGGGGATGCGACTTCGCTGAGCAGTAATGAAATCATGTGCATCTACGAAGATCGTCAACACACGCTTTGGGTGGGTACCTACGGCGGTGGCCTGAATCGTTTTGATGCGGAGACGCAAACGTTTAAAAACTACCGTCATGATGCTTTCAAGTCGCATACGCTCACGCACGATAAGGTAACGTGTCTGTTGGAAGACAGCCGGGGCAGCTTCTGGGTGGGTACCCAGAAAGGCCTCAACCTGTTCGACCGGAAAAAGCAGCAATTTTATTCTACTCCGGCAGAAATGGGTTTCGACCAGCCCCTGAGTCATGAGTATGTCCGGTGCATGTCCGAAGACGCAAAAGGAAATCTGTACGTGGGTACCTACGGCGGGGGGCTGAACGTCATCAATCCGAGTCTGAAACAGTTGCGGGTCTACCGGTATCAGGTGGGCAATCCCCGCAGCATTGCGTCCGACATGCTCATGAGTATCATCGTTGATACGCCCAGTAAGATATGGATAGGGACGGAAAACGGCGGTTTGAATCTGTTCAATCCGCAAACGGAAACATTCAGCAGGTATCAGTTCGACTATACCAATCCCCTGAGTATTTCCAACAATACGGTTACCAGTTTACTGAAGGATCGCACCGATAACATCTGGGCGGGCGTGCAACGGGCCGGTGTAAACCTGTTTAACCTGAACGCCAGCCTCTTCGATTTTTATTACCAGACATCTTCACGCAATAGTCTGAGTCACAATGAAGTAAAAGCTTTTTGTGAAGACCATGAAGGAATTATTTGGCTGGGACTCGATGGGGAGGGGGGCCTGAATCGTTTCGATCCGAAAACCCGAACCTTTACGCATTACCGGCATAGTGATCAGGATGCAACCAGTCTGAGTGGCAATTCAGTACTCAGCATTTTGGAAGACCGCCAGGGCAACCTATGGGTCGGAACCTGGAACGGACTTAACCTGCTGGACCGCTCCACGGGCCAGTTCAAGCGGTACCTGTACGATGCTAACAATCCCAATTCCCTGAGTTCGGATCACATCTGGAAACTTTTTGAAGACCACGAGGGAACCTTGTGGGTAGGTACTTTTTTCGGTGGACTCAACCGCATGGACCCCAAAACCCGCCAGTTTTCCCGCTTGTCAACCGACGCGTATCAGCACAAATTTTATGGCGAAAACATTACCGACATTACTGAGGATCAATCAGGAAATCTCTGGATTGGAACAACGCAGGACGGGCTGAGTCGCTATCATCTTTCAACCCGGAAGCTTTCGCGTTTCGTTCAATACCAGCGTAGTGAAAACAGTCAGAATAATCACTATATCAAGGCTTTGTACGTGGATCGGAAAAACCGCGTCTGGCTGGGACAGAAAAAACTAAGTCAGTACGATCCTAAATCCCAGACCTTTATCACGGTTCCGCTACCGGCTCTGGAAGGGATTCAGTCCATTGAAGAAGATACGCAGGGGAATTTGTGGTTGGGTACCTTGCAGGGACTGGTTAAGTTTAATCCTGAAGAACGCACTACCCAGCAGTTTACCAAAGCCGATGGCTTGCTGAGTAATAATTTTGTACAGAATGCCCACGTTCGTACCCGCAATGGTACGCTGTATTTCGGTAGTAATAAAGGCTTTGTAACCTTCAATCCCAGCCATATCATCGTCAACCGGTTTGTACCGCAGGTGTATATTACGGGCTTTTCTTTATTTAACAGACCCGTTGACGTAGGAGACAAGGATTCGCCTCTGACGACGGCGATTACGGAGGCGAAAGAAATCCGATTATCTCCTGAGCAATCCACCTTTTCCTTTGATTTCGTAGCGATTAACTATACCTCTTCGCATAAAAACCAGTATGCCTATCAGTTGAAAGGGTACGACTCAGACTGGAACTATGTGGGTAATAACCATACGGCTACGTATACCAATCTGGATCCGGGAACGTATACTTTTCACGTAAAAGCTGCGAATAACCACGGCCTCTGGAATCAGAAAGGAGCGAGTATTGAGGTGATTGTCATGCCCGCGTATTACCAGACCTGGTGGTTTCGGGTGCTGGTCGTTTTGCTGTTGATCGTAGTCTTATACGGTATCTACCTATGGCGAACCCAACGCATGCAGGCCCAGCGGAAGAAACTGGAAGGCCAAGTGCTCGAACAAACCCAGGCCCTGCGGCAGGTTAATGCGGAAGTGATGGTGCAGAAAGAAGAACTCCAGAGTCTGGCTACTGATTTGCAGGTAGTCAACGAAGAACTACGCGAGCAGAAGGAACAGGAAGCCGAAGCCCGTCAGCAGGCAGAAAAAGCCAACCAGGCGAAAAGTATATTTCTGGCTACCATGAGTCACGAAATCCGTACCCCACTCAATGGAGTACTGGGCATGACGACGTTGTTGCAGGAGACTCCACTGACCACTGAACAGCAGGAATACGCCGAAACCATTCGGCAGTGTGGTCATAATCTGCTGGGCGTCATTAACGATATTCTGGACTTTTCGAAGATTGAATCCGGCAGTCTGGAAATTGAACACCAGGAGGTAGACCTACGCCAGTGTATCGAAGAAACGCTGGACATTTTCGCCAACAAAGCCTCCGCTATCGGTCTGGATTTGATTTATCAGATGGATTATGATGTACCGCCTTTCATCAAAAGCGATAGCCTGCGGCTGCGTCAGGTATTGACCAATCTGGTGAGCAATGCCATCAAGTTTACACCGGCCGGAGAAATTTTTGTCCGCGTCATGCGTCTGCCTGCCTCTGAACCGGATACGCTGTTGCTTCAGTTTAAGGTAGTGGATACGGGGATTGGCATTCCGGCCGACAAAATGTCACGGCTGTTCAAATCCTTTTCGCAGGTTGACTCCTCCACCACGCGTAAGTACGGGGGGACGGGTCTCGGGCTCGCCATCAGTAAACGGTTGGTAGAGCTCATGGGCGGGGAGATCAGCGTAAGCAGTACCCAGGGTCAGGGCACAACGTTTACCTTTAGCATTCGTACGGAAGTTAGCACCACTTCCCGCCGCCAGTACGTAGTGCTGAATACGAACGATTACGAAGACAAGAAAATACTGATCGTAGATGATAATCAAACGAATCTCCTCATTCTAAAATCTCAACTGGAACAATGGCGGCTCATTCCTGTACTGGCCAGCTCGGCGGCCAAAGGTCTGGAGGCCTTGCGGCAGGAAGGCCCGTTTGAGCTGGTAATTACGGATATGCACATGCCCGATTGCAATGGGGTGGAGCTGGCCCGGGTCATCAAACCACTACATCCGGGCCTGCCCATTATTTTGTTGAGTTCAGTAGGCGACGAAACCCGCCATACGTATGCCGATCTGTTCGAAACGATCCTGACCAAGCCCGTCAAACAAAATCAGTTGTACCAGGCCATTCAGCAACAACTCAAGCGATTGACCCCGCCGCCGGCCCCGTCGGAAGCTACGCCGCACTTGCTCGACCAGCTATTTGCCGCCGAATACCCCCTGCGTATTCTGGTCGCTGAGGATAACCTCTTCAACCAGAAAGTAGTGCTGCGTACGCTCAATAAGCTTGGCTACGAAATTACTCTGGCGGGTAACGGCCGGGAAGTGTTGGACATTCTGGAAAAATCGAGTTTTGACGTCATCCTGATGGATGTACAGATGCCGGAAATGGACGGGCTGGAGGCTACCCGAGTGATCCGCTCCAGACCCTGGCTCCAGCCCATCATCATTGCCATGACGGCCAATGCTTTGCCCGGTGACCGGGATACCTGCTTACAGGCGGGCATGAACGATTACCTATCGAAACCACTGCAAGTCAATGAGTTAAAAACCTGCCTGATTCGGGCATCTTCGCTGAAAACGCCCTTGGTCTAATCAGCATGGATACGTCAACGACGGATTGTCAACGAATTCAGAAAGCCTATCGCAACTACTCATAACCTAACGGAGCCGTAGACTTGACCCAATTGTTAAGGTTGGATTTCAACCCAACCTTAACAATTGCGGGGGTAACGCGACAACAGAGCGTTAGCCTCACCTCTAAAAAGCAACAAGCCGAAAGGGATCCACCTTCGGCTTGTCAAACAATATTCTAAAAGGCTTTACTTACCAGCTAACCATTTCCAGCTTACCCGAGCCGTGATTCAGCACGTAGTATTTATTCGTGCCTTTGTTTTCAATGTCGGTTGGCATCGAAAAGCCCGTTGCAACGGCTTTACCTTCTTCATTTAGCAGGTTCCCGGAATTGGGTACAAAACCGGGGGTAGGAGCAAAAGCAAATCTTGCCAGTTGAACAACCACGGGTTTATTGGCTCCCGAAAGCGTAATGTCAGTCAGGGTAGTGAAGCCGGTTTTGTAGTCGCTTACGTTGCCCGCCAGATCGATCTGGAAGATTTTCGATGTACCGTCAATGAAAGGGCCACCACTCAACGCAGTTACCAGGAATTTTTGTCCATCAAATACGATGCCCGTGGGTACGGCTTCGGCCGTGGCCGTAACTTTCGGAATTTTGGCAAACAGACTGAGTTTACCCGTACCTTTTTCGCGTTTCAGTACAATGTTTGTACCCGCATCGGTGATGTACAGATCTCCGTTGGGTCCGGCCGTCAGGTTGTACACATTGGAATTCAACGGCGTCACCAGCTTGAGACTATCCACAAAGGGCCGCACAAACTGGCGGGTAATGGAGCTGGCCGCCAAAGGCTGGTTCGGATTCAGTGAAGAAGCCTTTACGCTGTAAATCATCCCTTCGATGCCGTGGAGAATGTACAGGGAATCGCCGTGGAAGTACAGGTGACCAATACCTTCGATGGTACCTTCAGCAGCTATCGATTGCATCCCCGTAACTACGGGCATGGTTTGACCATTCATAACCATGGAAACCCGGGCATCCTGATTACCCGTACCGGCTTCCGTTACGAAAATCTGATCCTGAGCGTTGAAGGCCAGGCCAATGGGACTTTTCAGATTTTCAGCGACGGTTTGGCGACTAACTTCGCCGGGATTGGGTACTTCGTGATCGGTACAGCTAAACAGCCCTACCAAAAGAGCAGACGAAAGGAGGGAAAGGCTACGCTTCATGAAGAAGAGATTTGAAAGTGAGCAGATGGGCCTTTGGCAGAAGGCAGGTTGAAAAGACTTCCGAAGATAGGTTGGTGAACGGAAGATTTGGCAAGATAAGTAACTGAACTAATGAATATTAGCAGTGAACTGCGAAATTTTGATAGTGAACGGGAAAGTCCGTTGAAAAGCGTATGTACTTCGCAACGGACTTCAGTATATGAATATCTTTAATTGGAACTGAGTAAGCTGAGCAAATCCTGGCGGGTAAGTGACTTGAGCAATGACTGATCCGTACGAATCAGGTCACTGGCCAGTTCCTGTTTGGACTCCTGCAATTGCTGCATTTTTTCCTCGATGGTATGCGGACAAATTAGCCGAACGGCTACCACCTTTTTCGTTTGGCCGAGGCGGTAGCTCCGGTCAATGGCCTGATTTTCCACGGCCGGATTCCACCAGGGATCGACCAGATAGACGTAATCGGCTTCGGTCAGATTGAGTCCCGTACCACCAGCCTTCAAGCTGATGAGAAAGACCCGCACACTGGCATCGGTCTGAAAACGCTGTACGCGGGCCGCCCGGTTTTTCGTTTGGCCGGTAAGGTATTCGAAAGCAATGCCGCGAAACTCCAGTTCGCTTTTAATGAGATCGAGCATACCGACAAACTGCGAGAATACCAGAATCTTGTGCTGAGGAGCCCGGGTTTCAATTTCTTCCAGCAACACCTCAATTTTCGCCGAAGCCCCACTGTAAAAAGTCTCGTCGTTGAGCAGGGCGGGGGAGTTGCACAACTGCCGAAGCTTGGTGAGTCCCTGTAAAATGTGCAGCGACTCCCGCGGAATATCGCCTTCTTTTCTGGTCGTCAGGAAGTTGCGAAACTCCTGTTCGTAGGCGTGGTAGACCCGACGTTGCTCGGTGCCCATCTCGCAGTACAATACCATTTCGGTTTTGTCGGGTAGCTCGGACGCCACCTGAGCTTTGGTACGTCGCAAAATAAACGGACTTACTTTTTTCTGAAGTTCCTGAGCCCGCTGCCGATCCTGAAAACGGTCGATGGGCGTGGAATAGTAAGTCTTGAAGGACTGTTTGGAACCCAGCAATCCCGGACACGCGAACGAAAGCTGTCCATACAGATCAAAGGTATTGTTTTCCAGCGGCGTACCCGTCAGCACGATCCGATTCCGGGATTGCAGCAGGCATACGGCCTGATACCGCTGTGATTCCGGATTTTTGATGGCTTGTGATTCGTCCAGAAATACGTAATTGAAGGCGTAGCTTTTTAATTGATGAATATCCGAAATCAGGGTTCCGTACGAAGTGAGGATGATTTCATACGCATCGAACGTTTGCGGATCACTTACCCGACCCGAGCCGTGCAACGTAAGCACCCGAATGGAAGGAGCGAATTTGGCTACTTCGGCCTGCCAGTTAAATAGCAGTGAGGTGGGTACGACGATGAGATTCGTATTTCGCTGAACTTTCGCACGTTGGGACAGAATAAAAGCAATGATCTGGATGGTTTTTCCCAGCCCCATATCGTCGGCCAGACAGCCGCCAAAGCCAAATTCATCCAGAAAGTTGAGCCAGTATAAGCCCTGTTTCTGGTAGTTACGCAGGTTGGTTTGCAAGCCTTCGGGCACGGGTACTGCTTCAATGGCGTCAAAATTAGCCACTTTAGCGGCGTACCGGGCCCACTGCTGTCGTACCGATTCGCTCAGTAGTTCTTCCTCGTACAATTCCCGGATGCTGGGCAATTGAATCGCGGGTGTACGCAGGCGGTCTTCGATCAGATCTGCTGCCTGAAAATAGCGATCAAACTTTTCCAGCCATTCGGTGGGCAAAATACCTACCGTGCCATCGCCCAGGGTCACGTAGCGGCTTTTGTTTTTAACCGATTTGTGCAGGTGTTTCAACGAAACTTTTTGGGCTCCAAAAGAGACCTGAATCGAGGTTTCAAACCAGTTGAGACCACTGCTGACGTGTACCGAAATTTTGGCTTTATTGCCATTCAGACGGTTATTCCCGAGCTCATTAAAACCCAGAATGGTAATACCCCGACTCTGCCAGGCTTCAAATGCCGAGAGAAACCAGTCTTCTTCGAGAAAGCGACTTTTATGCAGGAAAAAATAGTCGCGGGGCAACTCACCCTCTTTGGGCAATTGCTCGTAAAAATCCGGATGTTGCTGGAGTAGCAAACTGATAAAGTCGAGTTCTTCGGCGTCGTCCCGTTCGAGCGTAAAGGGAGCCCCCAGCGGATCGAGTGAATAAATTTGCCGCCTGGAAAGCACGGGTACTTCCACGGGACCGTATTTCAGGACGGGCGTCAGGGAAATAAAGGAATCCTTTTCCGAAAGGTAGAGCATCCACTGGCGGGGCTGGTCGAAACCACTTTCCTCAATCTGTTCGGGCGTAGCGGGTTTGAGGTACGTATACGTCACCCGAATGTGGTTTTCCAGCCGAACCAGCACCTGCTGACGGAATTCCTCGAACTTGGATTCGTGGAGTAACAGCCGGTACTGATTCAGTTTCAGGAAATTGAGCACCCGCAGTAAATCCGGTGAATCGATGAGGTGTAAGGTCTGATCCAGCAGAAAAAAATAATCGTACGCAATCGTAACCGTGGGTAACTCATACGGCTGGTCGTTTACCAGCAGTTGACCCAATACCTGATAGAACGACTCCCGCTGGTGTACCGTCAGGTGTAATTGCAGGGCCGACCGCTGGATGCGTACGGGCGTCAGCCCCTGAGCAATGATTTTTTCCGAGGATTGGGAAGGGTGATAATACACATCCAGCTCCAGCGGATTCTGGACCAGTGCTTTTAATGCTCCCAAATCAGCCAGTGCGTTTTTGGTTCGGTGCGGATTCTGAAAGCGGGTCAGAGCCGTATAGAATTTCAGCAGGTCAGTATCGTCGGTTTGCCAGACAAAATCCATGGGATTGATCGTCCGCAGGGGATTCTTGATTTTTCCCTCTTTCGTCGTGGCTGCTTCGTAGTATTCAATGAAAAAATGTTCGTAAAAACGATGCCGCCGAAACACGATAAACCGTTTCTGTATATCGGGCTTGGGTAGGGGAGGCGTCCATTCCGCTCCCAGTTTTTCGTACTGCTGGGTCGCCTCCTCAATCGATACCAGCTCCTTTAGTTTAGGTTTTACCCGTACCGAATAATCCTGGTATTCGAGGTCGAAGTACTCATCCAGATTTGTTTCTTTCTCCAGACCGTACTCCTGAGCCGTTCGGTAAAAACGCTCGTACCGCATCTGACGGTCGAAGAAAATCCGTAGTTCCGGTCGCTGCATGAGGTTCAGCAACACGTGCGTCTGGTGCGGACACAACGAAGTCGTGGGCAACTGGCAGGCACAACTCAGGATTAAATCCTGGTCCGTCTGCTCAACGCTCACCTGGGGGAAATACGTCAGCCGGGAAGCCGAAGTAAAGGTTCCTGAATTAACCGAAATCTCCCGCGGCTGAACGGGCGTATAGTCACGCTGGTTCGTAGGCAGTAGCTCCAGGGTATGGTGGGAAAGAAAGGTTTCCGTCAGCGTGGCAATGCTTACGCCCGGCAGGCGATACGGCGGCTTGCCAGCTTCCGGCAGTTCATAAGAATTTGGTAACATAGTGGGGTGGCCAGACTATCCTTCACGGGCGAATTCACGCCAAGATTAAGCGAAGATACGAACACTTTTTTCGACCCACTGCCTGAGAGCCCTGACATTGACTTTTCTTCGCTGTAGGAACAGATAATCAACTCATCTTCCGGATGATTTTAATGTAAAAAACGGGTCACGGAATTTAAAAAATCCATAACCTGATCGCTATCGGTTCGGCTCCTGTACTGTTCTTTTTTTGCAGCCTCAAATCAAGCGGGTTCGTTTTCTGCTCTAAAATCTTTCCTCCTTATGAAACCAATTTTACCAAGCCGAAGGTACGGATGGGTGCTCCGTTGTCTGGCTCTAGCTGTCTTGCTACTGGTAGGTCGAGACCCTTGGGCCCGACCTACGCGGATGCAGACGATTTCCGGTAAGGTGACCGACGAAAAAGGTGAAGCCATGGCCGGAGTGAGCGTACGCGAAAAAATACCGTTCGCGGTACTATCACCGATGCCGCCGGACGGTATCAGCTTACCGTGACGGATGGAAACGCTGTACTGGTGTTTAGTTACGTGGGCTACCTCCCGCAGGAAGTGACCGTAGGTAAACAGAGTACCCTTGATCTGGCCTTGCAGGTGGATCCGAAAAATATGCAGGAGCTGGTCGTCGTAGGGTATGGTACGCAGAAAAAAGCGAATCTCACCGGAGCCGTATCGCAGGTAGGGGCCGAGACGCTGGAAAGCCGCCCGATTGCCAACATCAGTCAGGGTTTACAGGGAGCTTTACCGGGGATGAACGTGACGTTCGGTGACGGACGGCCCGGTTCGGCTGGTACCATCAATATTCGCGGTTACGCTTCCATCAACAGTAGTACGGGCTCGCCGCTGATTCTGATTGACGGCGTACCGGGTTCGCTCAACTCGATCAATCCCCGCGATGTCGAGAGTATTTCGGTACTGAAAGATGCGGCTTCGGCGTCGATCTACGGGGCTCGCGGAGCCTTTGGTGTCGTACTCGTTACAACGAAAAAAGCCAAAGGCGGCCGGATGTCCGTGAATTACGGTACCAATTTCGGTTTTTCTACGCCCACGGTTCGCACGGATTTCATTACGGATGGCTACACTTCGGCCAAGCTTAACGACGATGCGTTTATTCGGGCGACGGGTAAATCCTATACAGGGTATACGGACGAAGATTACGAAGAACTTCGCAAACGCCAGACGGATCATTCATTGCCTTCCGTAGTCGTTGACAACCGCAACGGCAAGGATATGTACATCTACTACGGCAATACGGACTGGTGGCGAACCATGTTTCGCGACTGGTCCCCTTCGATGGAGCACAACCTGAGTTTTAGCGGAGGCAATGATAAAACGGATTATCTGGTGTCGGGTCGGTATTATCAGAAACGGGGCGTGATGCGGGTGAATCAGGATATCTATAATGCCTACAACTTCCGGGCCAAACTCAACACAAAAGTTACCGACTGGTTTACGCTTAATACCAATACGCAGTTTAACGCCAATGATTACAGCTATCCGGGCTGGGGCGTAAACAACAACTTTGTATCCGTAACGGTACACGCCCTGCCCTCGTACGTACCGGTGAATCCCGACGGTACGGCTACGTATCGGACCGAACTCAACAACTATACCATTGGTGACGGTATCTACGCCGATCTGTTACACGGCAAATCCAAGGGTGGTGAAAAACGCTTTGAACTGACGCAGACCATCGGCGGTACTTTGCAACTGGCCAAACACATTACGGCTGTGGGTTCCTACAGTTATACGCTTTCCAACGGGGTTTTCAACGTGAACCGAAGTGCCTGGGAAAGTGGCAATACCTTCCTGCGACGTACGCCCGCTCCATGGTCCATTTTTCCAGGTGTGATGAGTACGGTGGGCTACGATCAGTTGTCGGAAACGTCCAACCTGTCGCAGTACCACGTCGTGAATGCGTATGCTACCTACGACAACACCTTTGGCGACCACGCCTTCAAGGCCATGGTAGGGTACAACCAGGAACTATACCAGCAGAAAAGTCTGTCGGGCAACCGGAAAGACCTTTTGTCTCAAGATCTCAACGACGTGAACCTTGGTTCAGGGGCTCAGGAAATCAACGGTGGGCAAACCGAATGGGCCTTACTGGGATATTTTGCACGGATCAACTACGACTATCGCGGCAAGTATCTGCTTGAACTGAACGGTCGCTACGATGGTACGTCCCGATTCCGGCCCAGTGATCGCTTTGGCTTTTTTCCTTCCGTTTCGGCGGGATGGCGGGTGAGTGAGGAAAGCTTCTTCGAGCCGATTAAGTCCTTCGCCAATGAATTTAAAATCAGAGCGTCGTATGGATCACTAGGCAATCAGCAGGTGGCGAACTACGCCTATCTTTCGACGATGAGTCGGGGTACCTCGTCTTACCTGATGAACGGACAGAAATTGGAATTCCTGTCGGTTCCGGCACCCATATCCTCAAGCCTGACCTGGGAGAAAGCCACTTCCGCCGACGTCGGCGTGGACGTAGCTCTGCTTCGCAACAAGCTGAACGTTTCCTACGACTGGTACCGCCGGGCTACTACCCGAATGCTGACCAAGGGGCGGACGTTGCCCACCGTATTCGGAGCCACCGAGCCCCGCGAAAACGCCGCCGATTTATTAACCAAAGGTTTTGAGCTGTCGGTAAACTGGAAAGACCGCTTTACTGTCGGTGGAAAGCCGTTTTCCTACAACGTGGGCGTAGTCCTGTCGGATTACAAGGCTGCAATCACCCGTTTCGATAACCCCACTCAATTACTGAATAGCAATTACGTAGGCCAGCAATTGGGTGAAATCTGGGGTTATACCATCGACGGTATGTTTGGGAGTGATGAAGAAGCTGCCGCCTGGCAGGCTGCCATTCCGTTGAGCAATTCGGTGGTACACAAGCAAATTTCAAGTGCTCCCGGCGAGTGGGGTAAGCTGCGGGCCGGTGACTTACGATACGTGGACATCAACGGCGATGGCAAGATCAACGTTGGGGAGAATACCGTAGCCAACCACGGCGACCTCCAACGCATCGGCAACTCACTTCCCCGGTATTCGTTCGGTGTAAATCTGGGAGCGAACTGGGGTAATTTCGACCTGTCCGCTTTTTTCCAGGGCATTGGTCGTCAGAACTGGTATCCGGGCAGTAACGCGGATAAATTCTGGGGACCGTATTCGCGGCCGTACTATTCGTTCATTCCCAAAGATTTCGAATCGCAGATCTGGACGCCTGAAAACACGAACGCTTATCTGCCCGTCCTGCGGGGCTACACCGCCCTGAACGGCGGGGGCGATTTGCAAGCCGTGAACAACCGCTACCTGCAAAACCTGGCCTACGTACGCCTCAAGAACCTGACGCTGGGTTACTCCCTGCCCTCCACGCTGCTGCAACGCATCAAAATGGCCCGTTGCCGCATTTACGTGAGCGGTGAAAATATGGTTACCCTGACCAAACTGAAGACTTCCTACATCGATCCGGAGATGGCGGCTGCTGAGACCAACGGTCGCGTGTATCCCTTCAGCAAAGTGTATTCATTCGGTTTGGACATCTCTTTTTAATTGGCTCTATTCATGAAAAGGCTTATTCCTGTATTCGCTCTGGTTCTGATGGGACTGGCGGGCTGTAAAGGTTTTCTGGACCGCGAACCGCTGTCGGAGATCGCTCCTGAGCAGTTTTTTACCAGCGAAAGCGATTTACGACTGTATACCAATTCGTTCTACAACGTAATTCCCTCGGCGGAAGACATCTATAACGAAGACATTGACAACATCGTCAAAACCACGTTACCCGATGCCGTAACGGGTCGCCGCACGGTGCCAACTTCCGGTGGGGGCTGGGACTGGGGCGAACTCCGGAAGATTAATTACTTCCTGGGAAATTATAACCGTCAGGGACTGAGTTCGGCAACGACCAACAAGTACGTAGGGCTGGCCAAGTTTTTCCGGGCCTGGTTTTACTTCAATAAAGTAGTGCGTTTTGGCGATGTGCCCTGGTACAACAAGGTCATTAATACGACCGACGAAGCGTATCTGACGCAGGCCCGCGATCCCCGGACGGTGGTCATGGATTCAGTACTGGCGGACATCAACGAGGCCGTGGCCCGACTGGCTACAACCAAATCCACGGAGGAGGTTACCAAATGGACGGCTTTGGCCCTAAAATCCCGGATTTGTCTGTTTGAAGGAACCTTCCGGAAATACCATACGGAATTCAACCTGCCCAATGCCGACAAATTTCTGAACGAAGCCGTAACGGCTTCCGAAGACTGATGACCAAAAGCGGCTATCAGATTTATTCGACCAGCCCGGACCTGGCGTATCGTGATTTGTTTGCTTCGCTGAAAGCCAGTCCCGAGGAAGTGATTCTGGCTCGGAAGTTCAGCAGTGATTTGCAGGTTTTTCACAATGTCAACTACTACACCATTACGGCTTCGTACGGAAAACCCGGTCTGGAAAAACGGCTCGTGAACAGTTACCTGATGAAAGATGGCAGCCGGTTTACCGATAAACCCAATTACAACACCCTGACATTTTACGAAGAGGTGCAGAACCGCGACCCCCGTCTGGCACAAACCATCCGCACGCCCGGTTATACCCGGATCGGCAATACGAACAAGCTCGTACCGGACTTTGGAGCGACCGTAACGGGCTATCAACTGACCAAATTTGTGACGGCCGAAACCGAGGATTCGTACAACAAGTCGCTCAATGATATGCCCGTGTTCCGCTACGCCGAAGTGCTGCTCAATTACGCCGAAGCCAAAGCGGAACTGGGTACCTTGACGCAAAGTGATCTGGATAAATCGATTCAGCTCATTCGCAAACGCGTCGCCATGCCCGCCCTGGAACTGGCCAACGCCAACGCCGATGTAGATCCTTACCTGGCGGCTCAGTACACGCATGTAAGCGGAGCGAACCGTGGGGTACTTCTGGAAATTCGCCGGGAACGCCGGATCGAGTTAGTGATGGAATCCTACCGCTGGAACGATTTGATGCGTTGGAAAGAAGGTCATCTGGTAGCTGATCAGTTCAAGGGCATGTATTTTCCGGGCCTGGGTAAGTATGATCTGGATAATAACGGTACGACCGACGTGGTCATTTACGAAGGAACCAAACCCACGGAAAAGGGACCGCAGTACCTGAAACTGGGTTCGGAAGTGGTGCTGGAAGGGGGCAAGAATGGGGGACTGGTGCTGATTAATTCCAACCAGACCAAATCGTTTAACGAAAACCGGGATTACCTCTATCCCATCCCCATTCAGGAACGACTGCTCAATAAAAACTTAACGCAGAATCCCGGCTGGCAGGACGGCCTTTAGCGATTCTTCAAAAATGAGTACATTCACAACAGGTGTTTGAGTCCCAAAGGCTTAAACACCTGTTTTTATCTCGAAACCTATGAAACGTTCTATCGATTCCCGCCGGAAATTTCTTCAGCAGGCATTGGCCCTGGGGGTTACAAGCTCTATCACCGCTACTAAAGCTACGGATGCTCCCCGCTTGGCTTGTGAGCCGTATTTACAGGATCCAAAACCAGACGCCATGACCATCCAATGGATTTGCGAACGACCGTCGTACAGCTGGGTGGAGTTTGGTACCACCGAACAATTAGGGCAGAAAGCTCATCGCGTTACGAACGGGCTGGTAGATTCGTACAACCGAATTAACCAGATTACGCTTCAGGATTTACAAGCTGGTACTACCTACTATTACCGGGTCTTTTCCCGCGAGATTACGGAATTCAAACCCTACAAATTAACCTACGGGGACACGGTTCAGAGCAAACTGTACCAATTTACAACGCCAGCTCAACAACCTACGCGGGCACGGGCTCTGATTTTGAATGACATTCACGACCGGCCCGAGTCTTTTGCCCAGTTACTAAAGCTCGATACGCACCCAGGCCGTGATTTTGTGTTTTTGAACGGTGATATTTTTGATTACCAAACAGATGAGCATCAACTCATTGATCACTTGCTGAAACCCGCCACGGAGCAATTCGCCAGTCAGACGCCTTTTTACTACGTGCGGGGAAATCACGAAACACGGGGCAAATTCCGCCGCGAGTGGTTCGACTACTTCCGAAATCCCGAGGGGAAGCCGTACTTCGACTGGACCTGGGGACCAGTACATTTCATCGCCCTAGATACGGGGGAAGACAAACCCGATGCGGAACCTGTATACGCCGGCCTGGTCGATTTTGATGCGTACCGGCAGGAACAGGCTCGCTGGCTCAAGCGGGTGATGCAGGGTTCTGCATTCAAAAAAGCGGCTTTTCGGGTCGTACTGATGCATATTCCGCCACAGTACTCGGGCGACTGGCACGGGGCCACACACGTCAAACAATTGTTTTCACCTTTGTTTGATCGGTACAAAATCGATGTCACCATCAGTGGGCATACGCATACGTACGGAGTGCATTTACCCGTGAAAGGTCAGCATTCGTATCCGGTAGTGATTGGCGGCGGTCCAAAAGACGGCAACCGTACCCTAATCCAGCTTAATGCCGATGCGAAAAACCTCTCTATTCGCCTGATCCGCGATGATGGACAGGAAGTGGGCATGTATACCAAGACAAGGTCTGGGAAATAACATGCTTGAGCCTAAGACGTAATGGTTTCTTACTCCGTTGGGGCTATTCGTTGATGAAGGAAACCATTACGTCAGTTACCGAAAAAATGAACGTACCGATTGAACCGTTATTTAATTTTCTCGCAGCTGAAAGCGTCAAACAGGATTTTATCAGTCCTTTTAATCATAAATATTTTAGGTCGAATCAAAATAAAATAAGAACTTTTTGGGATATTTTGCTTTTTATTTTTAAGAGATCATTTACCTAATTATCCGCTATGATCCAACCGGCAATCCCAAGTAATGAATCCGCTCGCTTAGCAGCACTGGAAGAATATAGAATTATGGATTCCCTGCCCGAAATGGCCTACGAC